>DAIMNI010000116.1:0-3694 GCA_036720245.1 Tissierellia bacterium
CATCCGGAGAAACGCAGGCGCTCCCGGCAGGCAACTATTCTATAATTAATATAGCATAATTCTGCTATTTTTTCAAATTAAATTTTTTCTATATATTACACAATATTCCAAGGTGAAGTCATTGCAAATAATAAAGGATTCTCCCACAATTTTCACAATAAACTATTTCTCCTTGAAATTTCAACCTGTCTAATATTATGGTAGGCAATAATACATTACAGCCACTACATTTATTATCCATAATCTCCACTACTGCATTTTCTTTAACTTTTTTTATTTGATTATAATTTTTTAAATTTTCTTCTTTAATTTGGGATATTTTCTCGATTAATTCCTCATATTCTTTTTTTAATTTAGAGTACTCATTTTCAAATTTTTCAAAATCTAATTCAATGGAATCAAAATCTTTTTTAAGGCTTTCCATTTCTTCCATTTGGGAGAGAATTTCTATTTCTTTATTGTCTATTTCTTCTCTTAATAAATCCTTTTCTTTATCTAAATAACTTAATTGTCGAAGATCTATAATATTCCCTTCATATAATTCCTTTTCTATTTCCTTTAATTTATAATCCATATCCTTTAATATAGAATTATTTTTTATTAATCCTTTTTCCGTTTGCTCCATTCTAAATTTTAAATCCCTTAATCTAAATTCCGTTTTCCTAATATTATTTGCAATTTCTTTAATTTTCTCTCCCCGTTCTGTATAATCCAATTTTTCTTTTAAGGCAATTATATTATCATCCTGTTTTTGTAGCTGCCATAATAAATCCAAATCAGACATCACTCCCACCTCCATTAATTTAAACAATTGTATAAGGGGGACTACTTTCTCCATAGATTTCAATTTCTATATTTTCTATATTTTTTTCTAGATATTCTTTTATAATCGGCAGTATTACTTTTTCCGTATGAAAATGCCCTGCATCTACTATAGTTAATCCTAATTCATCCCCATATTGTGCATCATGATATTTTATGTCTCCTGTAATATATAGATCTACCTCGTTTGAAAATGCCTCCTTAATAAAGCTTGAACCACTACCTCCGCAAAGAGCTATATTTTTTACCTTCTTATCTCTATTGCCATAGACTATTAAATGGTTTATGGCTAACTTTTCCTTGATTATTTCTAAATATTCATCTAAATATATTTCTTCTATTTCTCCTATTCTGCCATAGCCAAATATTTTTCCTTTATTGGCTAATTCGTATGGATTTTCTTCATATATGGATTTTAAAGACCTTGTATTTTTTAATCCCAATATTTTAGCCAAAGTATCATTTACCCCACCATCTGCCATATCTAAATTAGTATGGGCATTGTAGACAACTATATCTTCTTTTATTATATCGTATATTAAACTTTCTTTATAGCTTAATTTATTTATAGATTTTAAGGGATAAAATATAATTGGATGATGAGTAATTATCATTTGTGCATTTATATCTAAAGCCCTTTTAAAAACCCTTCTATCTAAATCCAAGGCTATAAGTATTTTTTCTACTTTCATTTCTGGATCCCCTATCTGAAATCCAGTATTATCCCATTTGTCAATTAAATATCTAGGTGCTAAATTGTCCAATATTTCAATAATATTAGCTGCCTTCAATTTCTAATAACACCTCCTTTAAATCCATTAGGTTTTTATTTAATTCTTTTTTTCTATTAATAGCTTTTTCAGTCTTAACCCCTTCTAATTCAAATAATATTCCCCCTATTACTTTTATTTTATAATTAATATATTCTTTTAATAATGGATTTTTGTTTATTATCAATTTTTCCCCTATTTCATAATATATATCCTTTGTAACAAAGTCTTTGCCACGCCTAGCATGGATTATTTCATAAAATTTATCTCCTTCTTTGACCAATCCCTCATCTATTATTTCAAAATTATTTTCATATAGATATTTTCTCAATTCCTTTGAGGCTATATTAGCTTGCAGTATAAAATTAGTAATACTATTGGTCTTCTTTTTATCCTTGTCCAATATATCCCTAATCATTAATCCACCCATACCTGCTATAATTACTGTATCTACTTCATAAGATAATATTTTATCTAATCCGTCTCCTACTCTAATATCAATATCCTTTTCTAAATTATTTATTTTAACATTTTCTATGGTTTTCCTGATAGAATTCTCGCTTATATCTATAGCTATAATTTTTTTAGATATATTATTTTTTATTAGATAAATGGGTATATAGCCATGATCACATCCTATATCAGCTACTATAGTGTTTTTAGGTACAAAATTTGCTATTTTTTCAAGTCTATTGGATAAATTCATATTTTTGTTCCTTTCATTTCTAATATATATAATTAAAGATTCGCAATGCGAATCTTTAATTTATTCTAAGAAATCCTTAAGTTTTTTAGATCTACTAGGATGTCTTAGTTTCCTTAAGGCCTTGGCCTCTATTTGTCTTATTCTTTCTCTAGTTACATCAAATTCTTTACCCACTTCTTCTAGGGTTCTAGCCCTTCCATCATCTAGGCCAAATCTAAGTCTCAATACCTTTTGTTCTCTTGGAGTTAAAGTATCCAATACCTCTATTAATTGTTCTCTTAACATAATAAAGGTTGCTGCATCAGCAGGGGCTAGAGCACCTTCGTCTTCAATAAAATCTCCAAGATGGCTATCTTCTTCTTCTCCAATAGGTGTTTCTAAAGATACAGGTTCCTGAGCAATTTTCATAATTTCCCTAACTTTTTCTACTTCCATATTCATTTCCTTGGCTATTTCACCAGGACTTGGGTCTCTCCCCAATTCTTGTACTAATTGTCTTTGTACTCTGACTAATTTATTAATAGTTTCCACCATATGGACTGGAATTCTTATGGTTCTAGCTTGGTCTGCAATGGCTCTAGTAATAGATTGACGTATCCACCAAGTTGCATAAGTACTAAATTTATATCCTTTTTTATAATCAAATTTTTCTACAGCCTTCATTAAGCCAAGATTACCTTCTTGGATTAGGTCTAAAAACAGCATTCCCCTTCCCACATATCTTTTTGCAATGCTAACTACTAATCTTAAATTAGCTTCTGCTAATTCTCTTTTAGCTTCTTCATCCCCTGCTTCCATTCTTTTTGCCAATTCTATTTCCTTTTCAGCTGTTAATAAAGGAATTTTACCTATTTCTTTTAAATACATTCTAACAGGATCGTCTACAGATATTCCTTTAGGGACTGATAAATCTTCCTTTTTTATATCTTCATCCTCATCTTCATTATCTATTTCATCTCTTTCTAAAAGAACTTCCTCTTCCTTATCTCCTACTATATCTATACCCATATCTTCTAATCTTTGGTATATATCATCTATTTGTTCAACTTCTAAATCTATTTCTTCTAATAAATCAGCTATTTCTTTATATGTTAATAGTCCGTTCTTTTTGCCTTTTTCAATTAAACCTTTTACTGCCTCTATTTGTTTTTTTTGCATATCTACGCAATCTTTATTTTTTTGCACCAATGCCGCTCCCTCCCTTCCAAGAATTTAGACATATGATTCTAATTCGTTTTTTAACTCCATTTGTCTTAAAGATAACGCTTTAAATTCCTCCATATTTTCACCATCAAACTCCTGAATTTTTTTAGTTACACTATCTAATTCTAATTTTAATTTTGAAAAATTTAAAGTTTTTATCAAATCTTCTATGGTTTTATCCATATTTTCAGAT
>DAIMNI010000117.1:0-3651 GCA_036720245.1 Tissierellia bacterium
GATTTCTTTTGTTTTATTTAAAAAATTGTTCTTGACATATTACCAGATAGCTTTCATTTGTACATATCTATACTATATTAACGAAGTTTTAGATATATGATGTGAAAGGCTTATATTTATGATATATGTTTTATGATACATATCAATATTGTAGGAATAATAAGAATGCACCTCTAGTATTAGTATTATTTTCAAATGAACCTTTTTAATTTTCGTGAAGATATATAGATGAGGGGGAAAAATCATGGGAAGGTTTAGGGAGATGGAAGAACTAATAAATAGTCTAGGAGATAACCTTTGGACATTTTGTCTTAGGCTTACACTTAATAAACACGAGGCCGAGGATTTATATCAAGATACTATGGTAAAAGCTCTAGAATTAAAAGATGAAATAGATTTTAACCAAAATCCAAAGGCTTATATTTATTCCTTGGCTATTTTCATAAATAAAAATAGATTTAGAAAAGCATTTAGACGAAAAAAAATTGCCCCTATTTTTGACTATGATTTAAATTTTATAGAGGATTATGAAAAAAATGTTGAATCTGAAATAATTCAAAGGGAAGAAAAAAGAAATATAGATATGGCAATTAGCAGATTAAATGAGAATCAAAGAGCAGTAATACTAATGTTTTATATGGAGGAATTGTCCATAAAAGATATTTCTAAATATTTAAACATTCCTGAAGGCACAGTAAAAAGCAGATTAAATTCGGGAAGGAAAATACTTAAAAAAGAATTGGAGGGGGAAAAATTTGAATGATTTTGATAAATATCTTAGGCAAGAACTAAATAAAGAGTATCCATCTCCAGAACATATAAATAGGGAACTTATAATAAACTCTGGAGGGGAATTTGAGTTTATTAATTTAATATTTTTTATAATTTCAGTATTTCAAAGTTTATTTGCTATTTTAATTGGAGTGATTTTGGTATCAGATATATTTTTAAAAGTAATTTTAATAGGTTTTGGGCTATTTTTATTTAATATTTCATTAACTGCATATGCTTTAAATATTTATGGGGAGGATGTGGTGGTATGAATAATATGGTAATTTTACTAATGATATTTGTTCCGTTATTATTATCTAGAATTTTTATCGCAGCTTGGGTTTATAAAGATGCAAAATCAAAGGGAATAAATCCATACATGTGGACTATATTAATATTATTTTTTTCAGGTTCTGTAGTTTTTTTAATATATGCTCTGGCTATAAGAAATGAAAAAACTATTACCTGTGGAAATTGTAATTATACTCAATCAGCTAAACTAGCCTATTGTGGAAGATGTGGGAAGGAGATGAAGATAGATAAGTATAGTGAGGAAAACTACAAAGATTCAAATAATTTACTCTTAGTTTTAGGTGTTGGACTTTTAATAATAACCATTGTTTTAACAATTGTGTTTACTTTTAAGGGAATTGGTGGATATGAAAACAATATGTCCTACTCAATTTTATCTGTAAGTAATAAATACGGTGACAAATGGAAAGATAGCTTTAAATACAAAAATGGGAAATGGTCCCATAATTTTAAAATAGACAAGAAGACAGTATTAAATGCTAATTGGGATATAAATGATGGCTATGTAGAGGCTATATTATATAAGGATAATGAGATTATTAAGGAAATAAATTCTGAGGATAATCCAAGTTATGGTGAATTAATAGATTTGAGTCAGTATAAGGGAAAGAAGGTAGTTTTGAAATTGAAATTTATTAAAGCATCAGGGAAGATTGATTTTCATTTGGAGTAGGAGATATGGATTGTTTCACATGAAACAATCCATATCTCTTTATTAAATATATTTCCCAATAAATTCAATTACCTTTTTCTCATACCCCTCTCTATCATCTCTATAGGCAGTACCATGCTGGGCATCTGGAACTATAAAAATATCTTTTTCACTGACGCAGTTTTTATATAATTCGTTTACCATTTCATAGGGTACAAAAATATCTTTAGTTCCATGTACAAATAATATAGGAGCCTTAGATTTATCAACTTGCTTTAAAGCTGAGGCATCTTTAAAAAAATATCCTGCCCTAATTTTAGTAATCAAGCTTGTGAATTGGAGTATTGGAAAAGAGGGCAGTTTATACATCCTCTTTAATTGATATTTTAATTGGTCATTGACAGAAGTATATGTACAATCGGAAACTATTGCTTTCACATTTTTAGGCAAATCTTCCCCACTAGTCATAAGCACTGTAGCTCCTCCCATGGAAATCCCATGAAGTAGGATTTTTGAATCCTCTCCGAATCTATCTATTATATAATTAATCCATTCTAAACAATCCAATCTATCATGCCAACCAAAACCAATATAATTTCCATCGCTTTTTCCATGTCCCCTATTATCAGGCATTAGAATATTATAATTCAAATCCTCCCTATAGAATTTTCCAAAAGCACTCATTCCCTCTGCCCTACCAGCATAACCATGAATTAAAATGGCTATTTTATCACTTGGAGTTTTAGGTTCAATAAAATACCCATGAAGCTTTAAACCATCCCATGAATTTATTTCCACATCTTCATGATTTACACTTTGAAACCATTTAGAATTGGCATCCTCCCGATTTGTGGAGATAATATCGCCTAAATCCTCATTGCCAAATAAGAAGTTCTTTTTTGAACGCTTAATGGCTACATTATAGAAATACAAACCAATACCGATAAATATTAATAATAAAATTATAATAATTTTCATTCTATCTCCCCTCTTAAGAGTTAATTATATCAGAAGTCATAAATTAATACATAGAATGGTATATAGAATTGTTATTTAGTGGTATAATGTAGGTGAGTAAAAACCACATTTTAGAAGGGTATTAGATTTATAATATACAAATCAATGGTAAAGGGGCTTTGGTGTCCTGTAAAATAAAACCTGATACTTAGTATACATTAGTAGAATGTTACGAAATATTTGATAAAATGTCACGCACACTCGTGACTTCAGTCGTGAGTTAGTGGCATAGCTTATATGTTATAAATAGATGTATATATAAGTGTGTAATGTACTTGACTTAGGTAGCAGCATATATTATATTTAAATCAAGGAGGTTCTGTATGTCAAAGGTAGTATATGGAAGGGGTTATGTATATTTAATTAAATATCATATAGTATGGTGTACTAAATATAGGCATAAAGTTTTAGTAGATGAAATAGACGATAAATTAAAAGAGATAATAGAAGGAATAGCAAAGGATAATAATTTTACAATAGAAGAAATGGAAACTGATTTAGATCATATTCATTTATTAATAAGTTGCAGTCCCCAACACTATATCCCCAATATTATAAAAGCCTTAAAAGGTGTAAGTGCCAGACTATTATTTAAAGAATTTCCAGAATTAAAAAATAAATTATGGGGTGGGCATCTATGGAACCCTAGTTACTTTGTAGCTACAGTATCGGAAAATACAGAAGAACAAATAAGAGAATATATAAAAAGTCAAAAACAAATATAAGAAAAGGGGTGAATTTATCTATGAAAACTGTGATTAAAGGCTATAAATATAGAATTTATCCTACAGAAGAACAAAAAGAACTAATAAATAAAACTTTTGGATGCTCTAGATTTATATACAATCATTTTTTAGCCATGAAAATTGAACTATATAAAACAGAACAAAAATCTCTAT
>DAIMNI010000118.1:0-3641 GCA_036720245.1 Tissierellia bacterium
TAGTTTTGCAAACTAAGAGGCCTAATTTAATCCTGCAAACTTTTTAACGTTTTTTCTTGTTTTGTCAAATTCAATAAAGCCCCTATTTGGAGAAATCCAAAAGTGGCTTTATTCTTCTTTTCCCTTGTAATGAACTATGCTTATCCATTTATCATCTACTAATATCTTTCTTACCCTTTTTTCAAACTCAATTCTAGTAAGCCAAATTTGTCTATCGCAAGCTAGACATTTTAATTTAATATCTACACCAGTTCGCATTATTTGCCATTTGTTCTCCCCACAAGGATGTGGCTTTTTTAATGTTACAATATCCCCCAATTCATAGTTTAGCACTAATTAAATCACCTCTCTTGAATAACCATTTTTGGATAGGGAATTTCTATATTCTCCCTATCAAAGGATTCTTTTACCTTTTTTCTAATTTCCCTTTCTACTCCCCATTGTTCCATAGGAATGGTTTTAGCTATTATGGTGAAATCCATACCATACTCTCCTAAATTACTAAGGCCTATTAAATTAGGGCCTTCTACTATGTTTTCATTGTCTTTCTTTACTTCGTTGCAAACCTCATTTAAAACCCTACTTACCTTTTCCATATTTTCCTCATAGGCCACAGTAATTACTACTAAAGCCCTCATATTTCCTCTTGCCCTATTAGTTACAATTTCAATATTGCTATTGGGAATAATATGTAATTCCCCTGAAAAAGCCCTAATTTTCGTTACCCTTACACCTAGCTCCTCTACAATTCCTTCATATTCTCCAATTTTTACATAATCCCCTACAGAAAATTGATCCTCAAATAATATAAAAAATCCTGTAATAATATCTTTTACTAAAGATTGAGCACCAAATCCTATGGCTAAACCTCCAATTCCAGCTGTAGCTAAAATAGAAGCGGTATTTATATCAAACATATCTAATACCATTACAAGTCCTATAAAATAAAATACATATTTTATAATATTTTTAAGAACAGCAACTAGGGTATTAATTTTCCTCTCATCTTTATAAAATATATTGTTTCTTTTTCTTTTTACTGCCTTATCTATAATTACATATACTATTTTAGTTAAAACCTTAATTATAATAAATATAAAGATTATTTTAGTTAATTTTCCTAAAATATTTAAATTTCCATTTTCCGCTTTGAAAATTTTATCCATAAAAATTAATACCCTATTCATTTATCTCACCATTTCAATTTAGTTTTTCTGCAAAGGAACCATCTTTTGTTTTTACAATTTTAAATATGCCATCAATATTTAAATCATTTTTATCTACTATTTTTTTTGCCAATACCGTATCTTCCAAATCAAATTTAATAGCCAATCCACAACTATGGGTAATTTCCCTAGGAGTGGGAATGGTCCTAAATGAAATTTCTTCATTTTTAAATGCCAATTCCGATTTCATAGCATAATTTGTAGATTTAAAAGTGATTACACCAAATTCCTTATTTAACATTATAACATACTCCCTATCCTATTGTTATAGTATTCATTGGATTTTTTAATTTTTCATATATGGTATACATATTAGAAATTTCCCCAACTTGAAGCTTATCTTTAATATTATAATAATCTAAGCAGGTCCCGCAAGTAATAATCTCTACCCCTTCTTCTTCTAAGGCCCTTAGGTCTTCCAACACTTCTGAATCTTCACAAGTTAAATATGCCCCACTATTGTAGAATACCAAAGTGGAAGGAAAAGGTGTGGCTTCAGTTAAAGTATATATAAAGGACTTCATTAAGATTTTACCTAATTCCTCTGAGCCACTTCCCATGGTATTTGAAGAGAAAGCTATGGTTAAATCCTTAAAGGTATCTGGTGTACATACATTAACTTCACCTTTTACTTCACCCTTATTAATGTGAACATAATATTCAGTATCACCTTTTTTATCTACATCGTAGGCATAGCCTAAACTTTTAGCCAATTTAGATACATTATCTTTAGCTACTTCATTATCTACTATAGTGGTTATTATACCTTCCTCCAAACTATCTAATTCCTTTTTAGTCATAATAACAGGTCTTGGGCAAGCCTCCCCACGTGCATCTACTTCTTTTTTCATGCTAATTCCTCCTATTCTTATAATTATATTATACTACTGTTTTAGTCTTTGATTGATAGATATAATTTATGAAGGATGCTATGCCTATAAATTATATCTATGGGATAGAGGGGACTGTCCTTTTTACTTTATTAATAATATTAATATAAATATTAAATATATTAATATTCTACTTGACATATTTAATAATTCATATTATTATACTTTTAAGGGGGGATTTATTTGAAAAGTGAGATTAATATTATTTTAAAAGATTTAGATAATGGCAAGATTGATACTGAGGAGGCCTTAAAAAAGATTAAGTCCATAGATACCACGCCTAAAAAAGTTAGAAAAGCACATAAAATCAAAATTCATGTAATAGACGAAGATACAAATATAAAAATCCCAGGGATCCCCTTTTGGCTAATTAATTCTATGATTAGTTTAGGTTTTGGCCTTGGTAATATCGCAAGTAAATTTTCTGAAAATATAGATGAGGATTTAAAAATGGTTCTAGATAATATCAATAGTAGAGATGTGAAAAAAATCATCAATGAATTAAAAAAACATGGTAGTTATAATCTAGTAGATATAGAAGATGGGGAAAATACAAAAGTATTAATTAAAATCTTATAAGGAAGGTGAAGGAATGAAGAGGGAAGTAATTGGAAAATGCCCTGTATGTGGAGAAGACTTAGATGTTACTAGACTAAGCTGTAGCCATTGCTATACCAATATAGAGGGGAGCTTTTCCCTATGCAAGTTTTGCAAACTTTCAAAGGAACAAAAACATTTTGTAGAGGTTTTTATTAAAAATCGAGGTAATATTAAAGAAATTGAAAAAGAATTGGGAATATCCTATCCTACTGTTAGAAATAAATTAGAGGATGTAATATCTGCTTTAGGCTATAGCCCAAAGTACACGGAGCCTAAAGTAGATAAAAAAGAAGTATTGGAACAATTAAGTCGTGGTGAAATCAGCTCTGAGGAGGCAGTTAAACTCCTTAAGGGAGAAAATTAAAGACCAGCTAATTAAAGTCAATAGGTTTTAGCAAAATAATATTAAATATTTTTTGAAAAACTAATAATAAAAAAATGCACACCTAATAAACCAATAATTATTGGTTTAAAAAACGAAACTATTATTTCAAATTGTTCTTTGAAAACTAAACATTAAATACAAATCATTAGGCTACTAAAGACCTAGTAAGCAGTAGCTCCTCATGCTCCTCTGGGGTTCTTAGCTCAAAAGGCTTTTTATCTCTCATAACGGCAAATATAATATTTACTAGTTTCCGCATTACAGCACCTAATGCAACCTTTTTGGGCTTGTTTATACACTTTTTTTGATAGAACTCATAGAGAACTGGATTAATCTTGTCACCATTTCTCTTACTTCGAACATTGGCTAAAGCAGTTGTAAAAATGACCCTACGAAGCAATCTAGAGCCTCTTTTAGACATTTTGTTACGAGTTCCAGTGAATTCACCTGACTGATTAACAGAGGGATCAATCCCAAAGAAAGCTACAAGTTTATTAGGACTAGAAAATGTCTAAAAGAGGCTCTAGATTGCTTCGTAGG
>DAIMNI010000119.1:0-3490 GCA_036720245.1 Tissierellia bacterium
ATATGTTTTCCGTCTTCATATAAACAAAGCCAAAGAATATGGCATAGCCAATACAGACAATCACTTGATTTAAAATAGAATAAAAAGACGTTGTTGGACTATAATAAAATAAGTTTAGTGGCAAATGCCATATGCCCCATATAATGCCCAAAAGAATTACACCAGTTCGTTTGCCAAGTCTTTGCTGAAGAGCAGTTTGAAGAAAATACCTCCAACCATATTCCTCTCCTAAAAATAAAATAAACTGACTTAGAAACAAAGCAGGTAAAATGAATAGACTATTCATAAATATTTTCATATTCTGAAGAATAGTGGTAATTCCTTTAATGCCACCTAAGATAAGTTCACTTAAAATATTTACACATATCAATAGAACAAAAAATAACAAAATATAGCCAATAGACGCCTTCACCTTTTTCCCAAAACCTAATCCAAAATCATACATTTTTGCTTTTTCATCTGGGAAAGCAAAAATAAGGAATATGCTAAAGCTTCCCGTAATTTTCCACAACTCCATATACATACCTGGGTCTTTATGAAATACAAATATTCCTACCAAAAGAATTAAAATCGAGGTAATAGTAAAAAACAAATAAGTTCCATAAAACTTCATTGGAAGCTTTTTACGTCTTTCTTTGTTTAACAACAAAGCTGTCATCACACCTATAGCTGGATAATACATCTGTACCGAGGCAAAAGAATCCACTGGATATTTATTATATGCAAACCCCATAGCAATGCCCATACTTATAGTTAAACCAAAAGTTACTATAAAAAATATAAAAAGTTCTTTGTTGGAAAAATTGTATTCAGTCATTTTTTACCCCCTAGTAAGAATATAAATTGCAGTCGCTCTGCTCAAAATCTTTGTGCTAGTCCACCAATAATAATCTTCCATAATCTAAATCTTCAGAGATAGCTCCCAATAAAGATAATATTATTCCACTGGTTCCCTGCAAAAATGATAAATCTTCAAAATATCCTTCAATAATTCTATTTTCATCTTGTAGAATTTCTTTATGCTTTTCTATATATCCGT
The DNA here is from genome assembly GCA_036720245.1 of Tissierellia bacterium. GTDB lineage: Bacteria > Bacillota > Clostridia > Tissierellales > Tepidimicrobiaceae > JAAZMA01. The sequence goes on from DAIMNI010000119.1 coordinate 1,040, forward strand.
TATTTTCCTTAAACATATTTATCATTGTATTTATATTCTCTTCAATGGTTTCTACAAATTCTTTATCTTTATTTTCTCTATAGGCAAATGTTCTCTCACATAATACACTAGCATATCCATGGCACAATATAGGACTATTGAGATTATAATCTTCTATGGGCTGGTTTATTATATTTATTAAATCCTTTTTATACTCTTTTTCTTTTTCAATCCACTTCATATATTGGGCTGTTTTCTGCATTCCTCTTGCTATACTTATGTTTCCATAACACCAGCTTGATATTACAGGTCTTGTATCTTCATTAAATTCACCTTTTATATAATCATCAAATGACAATTGTGTTGGCCAAATTGGGATATCTCCTTTATATTTTTTAAATTGTTCGTATATATTGAATAGCTCTTCTATTGCATCTTTAAGCCCATCCACTCTAATTCCCCTCTTCCATGCCTTAGCCATAGCAATAAGGGGTCCCATCATTCCATGGGATAATCCAAAGTTAAAATTTCCATCTGTAAAATATTTCTTTTCATCTTCTCTAAACTGATTTTCCCTTGTTATATGAAAGTTAATAATATAATATCCTTTATATTCATGATACTTTGTAAGCCCAATTAAGTAATCTACAATCCTTTCCAAATGTCTTTTCTCATCTATTGTCCATTTAAAATCTAATAAATAATATAAAGCTCCTGAAAGCCCCAAAATAGCATCATACTGGCTCATAAAGGTTTCTGCTTTACTTTCAATTAAAGTATTAGCGTATTTCCCAGAACTTTCTAGCAATAGTTTGTTTAAACTTTGGGAAAAGTTTGGTAGATTCCCCGTGTTCTTTTTAAACGCATTGACGGCGAAACACATATACCCTAAGCCACCCATCATACTAGGCTTACCCCCTAAGATACCATATCTTTCGAGGCTTTGTTTCATAGCTTTACACATATCATAAGAAACATTTGCCCACTTCTCTTTATCCTCTAAAAGGGGATAAGCTTCAGATGCTAATAGAAGCAAATCAGTGTAGTAAATAGGGTTTAAAATCTCTGAATCATACTGATTTTCAACATATTTGAAAAAGCACTCTAGAAATTTATAAACTTCATCTGTAGTTTTATCTGACATCTCTATAAAGCTTTTTACTTTTCTAATCATCATATACCATCCCCATAATATTTAGTATAAAATCTAAATACCTATTGATGCCAAATATACTCTTATAAAATACAAGATTAATAAATGTGCTGGATAAAAAATATAGAAAAAATACTTTGATTTTAATCCCCTTTTGCCATTATAAAAATAAATTGGAAGCAATGAAAGATACACAATTCCAAAGCTTGCTAGTACCTCATATAAAAATACAACAATTCCTGATAATATTTGTAGTATTCTGTTCTCTCTAAATATATAAAAAAGGGCTATGCAGAGTATACCATGATAATTAAAATCACATTTTATAAACTTGGCTATTACTCCAAATACTACTATAGTTGCTATAATAGCAATTGCAGTACCTACTTTATTTATTTTTTTGCTCTTAATAAATTCAATTAAATACATTACACATATTCCTAAAAATAATGTGAAAAATACATTATTTAATCGAGAAGCTGGTATAAATATTTTGTTACCAAAAGCCAAGTTAAAGGGTATTTCAGAAATTAATGCAAAAATAAAAAGTCTCAATGCATATTTCTTTTTATTGCTTGTATGAACATATCCTTCAACAAGTAAAAAACAAAATATTGGGAAAGATATACGTCCTATTGCCCTCATTAGCGTATAGATAGTTTTTAAATTGGGGCTAAAGTACATTGCTGTATTCTCAGCATTGGGTATAAATTTATAATATATACCCATTAAAATTAATACTGCTGCAATGTGATCAATTACCATAGAAATAACTGCCATAATTTTTAATGTACTTCCTGATAATCCTCTTTTTCTTGACAATTCTGTTTTTTCAGTTGTGGACATATTCACTATCATCACTCCCTTAAAATAATCTTCTCTAAATAGATTTCCCTTGATTTGTAATCCCTATTTCTTTTTTATCTTTCCCATATTCTTTAGTAAATAGGAAAGGCAAATAGATTACACAGAAATAAATTAAATTTGCTAATACTAATTCCCCACTAAGAACAACATTAATTCCTCCAGCATTATTAAGAGTAGGAACAATTCCATTGTTTACGAAATGGATTATAGAAACAGTCCATATGTTTTCTGTCTTCATATAGACAAAGCCAAAGAATATAGCATAGCCAATACAACCAATCACTTGATTTAGAATAGAGTAAAAAGGTGTCATTGGACTATAATAAAACAGGTTTATTGGCAAATGCCATATTCCCCATATAATGCCCAAAAGGATTACACCCTTTCGTTTACCGATTCTTTGTTGAAGAGCAGGTTGAAGGAAATATCTCCAGCCATATTCTTCTCCTAAA
>DAIMNI010000027.1:0-25627 GCA_036720245.1 Tissierellia bacterium
AATTGTTCTTGACATATTACCAGATAGCTTTATCTATAGTTTACCCTACACTAAAATATAATTCCTAAAGCCTTTTCCTACACTTCTTCCATATAATAATTCCCTCTATCTTTCTTTACCCATTTTAATCATAATATTCACATCAAAAATATATTTTTATGCTATATTTTATCATTTTTTTGTGATTTCATACCATATATATTGAAGAAAACATAATAGTGTAATAAAATTAAGCTAATATAATGCAAATGGAGAGATATATATGGAAAAGTATGCAAAAGAGTTATCAAAGTCCCCATTATTTAAGGATATTAGTTTAGAAGATATTCTAAATATATTAGAAAAAATCCCCTATGAAATAAACACATATAATAAAGATGAAATAATAGCCATTGAAGGTGATGATTGTCATGCCCTTGGCATAATACTAAAAGGAAAAATTGAAATCCAAAAAATATTTCCCTCAGGTCAAATTATGACTATTAATAATTTTAAAGAAGGCAATATCTTTGGAGAATCACTAGTGTTTTTAGATAAACATACCTATCCTGCCACTATCACAGCAATGGAATATTCAGAAATAATGTATATAGAAAAATCTAATATAATAAAACTCTCAGTTTTAGATACTAGGGTGCTAATTAATTTTGTCTCTATATTATCCAATAGAATTCTAATGTTAAACAATAGAATATCCAATTTGTCTCAGGACAGCATCCGAAAAAAGGTTGCCAATTATCTACTGTTTGAATATGAAAATCAAAAAAATCTATTTATTGAATTACCTTTTTCGAGAAAGAAAATGGCAGAACTATTAAATATTCCAAGGCCCTCCCTATCTCGTGAATTGACAAATATGAGAGATGAAGAAATAATAGATTTTGATAAAAATATAATTAAAATCATTAATTTAGAATCATTAGAAAGTTCTTTATTAGAGTAGTATTATTTTCATCTATATAAATATATTTTCTATAGATATTTATTATTTTTAAAATTTTGTCTTAGACTATATAATTATATAGAGATTGATAAATAATACACAGGGAGGTTATGCAATGAATGATAGACGTAAAATGTTTATCTATGGAGGAATAATAGGGCTTATTGCTGCTATACTCGTGAAATATGGCAATCCTGGAAACATGGGAATCTGTGTAGCATGTTTTTATAGGGATATTGCTGGAGCATTAGGCCTACATAGGGCAGAGGTAGTACAATATATTAGGCCTGAAATTATTGGATTTATACTTGGCACTTTTATCATTGCTGTAATAAAAGGAGATTTTAAATCTAGAGGAGGTTCTTCGCCATTAATTAGATTTTTCTTAGGTTTCTTTTTAGTAATTGGAGCCTTGGTCTTCTTAGGCTGTCCTCTTAGAATGATTCTAAGACTTGCCAATGGAGATTTAAATGCCTTGACTGGATTATTGGGCTATTTAATTGGAATATTTATAGGAGTACAATTTTTAAAGAAAGGTTATACTTTAGGCTCTAGTATAGAACAGCCTAAGATTTCAGGGTTTATAATGCCAATAGTGGCTATAGCACTACTTGTTTTTTTAATCGCTAAACCAGATTTTATATTTTTCTCCAAAGAGGGACCTGGTTCTATGAGAGCACCCTTGATATTATCTTTAATTTTAGGAATGGTAGTGGGAATTGTACTTCAAAGAAGTAGAATTTGTACTGCTGGTGCTTTTAGAGATATGATATTAATTAAAGATAGTCATTTCCTATGGGGAATTATTGGCATATTTGTAGTAAATCTTATCGCAAATTTAGTTTTAAATTTTGAATCTTTTAATTTAGGATTCCTAGACCAACCAGTAGCCCATGCAGATCATCTATGGAATATTATGGGCATGGTATTAGTTGGATTAGCTTCTGTTTTATTAGGTGGTTGTCCTGTAAGGCAAACTATTCTAGCTGGTGAAGGAGATGCAGATGCTGGAATAACTATTTTAGGTGTAACCATTGGTGCTGCTTTTGCCCATAATTTTGGTTTAGCCTCTAGTCCAAAGGGTGTAACTACCAATGGTAAAATTGCCGTTATAATTGGAATAGTTGTAATTTTAGTAATTGCTATATCTGTAGTTAAAGATGCTAATTCTAAACTTCAAAAAAGGGAGAGTGAAATCCATGGCTAAAATCATAGATGCAAAAGGCAGGTCCTGTCCAGAACCAGTAATTATGACTAAAAATGCTATTGATTCTAATCCTAATGAAATAATAGAAGTATTAGTAGATAGCCATGTAGCTGTAGAAAATATCACTAGATTTGCTAAGGGACGTGGCTATAAAGTAGATGTAGCAGAAAATAAAGGGGAGTTTACCTTAAATATTAGAAAATAGGTGAAAATATGGAAGATTATTGTGTAATAACATTTCAAATAACTCAACATGCTTTAATTTTTGAAAAAAACATGAAAAAATTAGGCTATAATATAAAATTAATGCCTATACCTAGACAGGTCAGTTCCAGTTGTGGAACTGCCGCAAGAATACCCTGTGATAAAAAAGAGGAAATACTAAATATATGCAATGAGAAAAATCTTCCCATTGAAGATTTCCATAGAATAGAACATAAGAAAAATTCCTGGTTCTAATTTAGTATTATTACAATTGTATTACAAATTTAAAATATGCTTGAATTTTTTTATAATTCTTATATAATTGGCTTATACCAAAATTTTGAAAGGAGGTCGTGAAATGAACAATTTAAGAATGATTCAAATTAAAGAAAATTTAATATTAATATTAGCACGACCTATGATCAAGATTTAAAACCTTTAGACTATTTAACCATAGGCGTGCAATGCCTATGGTTTTTTTTATGACCTAACCCCATTTGCGAAATGTTTCTGGAGCAAATGGCTGGTAGGTCAAACGCAACGAGCACCAAACTTGCATGACCGAAGGGAATAAGCAAGTTTGAGTTGCGAGACTGCGTACTCTGTATGCAAGATTGCGTACTCTGCAAGTATAAAGGACACATGATAGAAGAAACACCCCATATATTCCTAGCTGTAGAACCCCAAAAGGGAATAAGTACATTCATGGTTCGATATTACGTACTCTGCAAGTACAAAGGACAGAGATTCAGGATGACATGGGACAAAAAAAGCCATCCCCATTGTCCCACCAAAAACCATAGGCTATAAAATTGTAATATTGCCTATGGTTTTTTTATGTCTAAAATAAGGAGGGAAAAAATGAAGGAAATAAAAAAGATTTTTAAATTTATGGAAGGCTATAAGGGAATTTACCTTTTAGCAATGGTATCCATAATCCTTTCTCAAATGGTAGTTATAATATCTCCACTGATTATTAGAACTACTGTAGACTCTATCATTGGAGAAATACCCATTGATTCTAATCTTTTAGGAAAAATAGTTGGAAATCTAGGGGGTAGAGATTATTTAAGGGAAAATATTTGGATTATGGGCTTACTTTTAGTCATGGTAGCAATTTTAAGAAGTGTATTTATGTATTTTAGAAATACCTTGGCTAGTAAAGCTAGTGAACATACCGCAAAAAACATTAGGGATGAACTATATGATCAAATTCAAAGGCTTCCCTATGAATACCATGTAAAATCAGAAACTGGAGATTTAATTCAGAGATGTACCTCTGATGTAAATACCATAAAAAGATTTTTGTCTATACAATTAGTAGAAGTAGCTGGTTCAATATTTATGTTATTATTTGTATCTTTTACTATGTTTAGATTAAATGTAAAAATGACCTTAGTTTCCATGGCTACTATGCCAATAATATTTGTATTTGCATTTATTTTCTTTTCTAAAGTAAAAAAAGCCTTTGAGGCCTCAGATGAGGCAGAGGCAGAATTAACCACAGTGCTACAAGAAAACCTTACAGGTGTAAGAGTAGTAAAGGCCTGTGCTAATCAAAAATATGAAATAGAAAAGTTTGATGAAAAAAATAAAGACTATAGAGATAAAACCTATAAATTAATTGAGGATTTAGCTATATATTGGGGATCATCTGACTTTATTTGCTTTATACAAATTGGATTGACTATAGTATTTGGGAGTATTTGGGCTGTAGCTGGAGAAATATCTCTAGGTACTGTAATGGCCTTTTCTACATATGTAAATATGTTATTGTGGCCTATTAGACAAATGGGAAGAACTTTAACAGATATGGGTAAAGCCATAGTATCTATAGGAAGAATTGAAGAAATTTTTAATGAAAACATAGAAATTCTAAAAGAAAACAATAAAAAGCCAAAAATCAAAGGTAATATTGAATTTAAAGATGTATATTTTGAATATGAAAAAGATACGCCAGTAATAGATAATATCTCCTTTTCAGTAAAGGCTGGTAATACAGTGGCTATCATTGGACCTACAGGGAGTGGTAAATCTTCACTAGTCTATTTATTGGCAAGACTATATGATTATAATAGTGGCTCTATACTAATAGATGGAATGGAATTAAAAAATATTGATAAAGCCTGGATTAGAAAAAATATAGGAATTGTACTACAAGAACCTTTTCTATATGCCAAAACTATTAGGGATAATATAAAATTAGCCAATCCTAATATGAAGGATAAAAAGGTTTATGAGTCTGCTAAAATTGCAAGTATTCATCAAGATATTAAATCCTTTGATAAGGGCTACGATACCTATGTAGGAGAAAGGGGAGTTTCTTTATCTGGTGGTCAAAAACAAAGAGTTGCAATTGCTAGAACCATTATAAATGATTGTCCTGTTGTAGTTTTTGACGATTCCCTATCTGCTGTAGATACGGAAACTGATATTTCCATTAGAAGGGCCTTAAATGATAGAAAAAATAAATCTACAACTATAATTATATCTCATAGAATATCCACTGTATCTGAAGCAGATGAAATTATAGTTTTAGACAATGGGAAAATAATTCAAAGAGGTAATCATGAAAAATTAATAAATGAAAAAGGTCTATATCAAAGATTGTATGAAATTCAAAATTCTATGAAAGATTTACAAGAAGATATAAAATTACATGCCTAAGTGAGGTGGTAGTATTGGAAAATGAGAAAATTGAAAACGAAAAGATTGATATTACTATATGGAAAAATTTCTTAGAATTAGTTAAAAATCATAAAAGGGATTTTATAATACTATCTATAATTATGGTATTTGTAGGGGCATTGGATTCTGTATTCCCATTATTTACTAAATATGCAATTGATAATTTTATTATGAAAAAAAGTTTATTTGGATTAAATAAATTTATAAAATTATTTCTTATAATTATAGCATTTCAAGCTATAAATATATTTTTATTTTTAAGTATGGGTGGAAAAATTGAAACTAATGTATCCTATGATATTAGAAAAAAAGGGTTTGAAAAATTACAAATCCTCCCTCTTTCCTATTATGATGAAAAAGCAGTAGGGTGGTTAATGGCTAGAATGACTTCTGATATTAATGGTATTTCAGAAACCCTATCTTGGGGCATGGTAGATTTTGCCTGGGGCATTGCCATGATGGTAGCAGTTATGATTGCCATGTTTAGACTCAGTGTTAAATTAGCCTTAATAACATTAATATTAGTTCCCCCTTTGGCCATATCTTCTGTGTATTTTCAAAATAAAATACTAAAAGCTCAAAGGGAAGTTAGATCTGTTAATTCTAAAATAACTGCATCTTATAATGAGGATATATCTGGGGCTATGACTACTAAAACTATGGTTAGGGAAGAAAAAAACCTAGAAGAATTTAAAGAGATTACTGAAAAAATGAAAGTGAAATCTGTAAGAGCTACAATTGTTTCTTCTCTATACTTCCCTATAATTTTAGTATTAGGTAGTGTAGGCACAGCCTTAGTTTTAAATATTGGAGGAAATGATGTAATTCAAGGTACTATGAGCTATGGTACTATGGCAGCCTTTATAGCTTATACTGCTCAGTTTTTTGAACCTGTAAGACAATTAGCGGCAGTATTTGCAGAAATTCAGGGAGCACAAGCCTCAGCAGAAAGAGTGTTTTCTCTTATAAATGAAGTACCAGATATTGTAGATAGTGATGATGTAGTAAATGAATATGGAGACTTCTTTAATCCAAAAAAAGAAAACTGGCCAGAAATTAAAGGAGAAATTGAATTTAGAAATGTATCCTTCTCCTATAAAAATGGAGAAAAGGTTTTGGAAGATTTTAATCTTAAAGTAAAACCTGGAGAAACCATAGCCTTAGTCGGGGAAACTGGTTCGGGGAAATCTACTATTGTCAATTTGCTTTGTAGATTTTATGAACCTAGTTCTGGTGAAATATTAGTAGATGGAATAGATTATAAAACCATGCCTCAAATTTGGATTCATGATAATTTAGGCTATGTACTACAGGCCCCCCATTTATTTAGTGGAACCATAAAGGATAATATAAAATATGGCCATTTAGATGCCACAGAATTAGAAATTATAAGAGCTAGTAAATTAGTCAATAGTCATGATTTTATTATGAAAACGGAAAAAGGATATGATACTGATGTAGGTGAAGGCGGTAATTTGCTTTCCACTGGACAAAAACAACTTATATCCTTTGCTAGAGCCATTGTAAAAGACCCTAAGATATTTGTATTAGATGAGGCAACTTCTTCTATTGATACAGAAACAGAAATGCTAATTCAAAAAACCATAGAAAATGTACTAGAAGGAAAAACCAGCTTTGTAATAGCCCATAGATTATCTACTATAAAAAATGCAGATAGAATTTTAGTAATTAAAGATGGAAAAATTATAGAAGAAGGTAATCATAGGGAATTGATTAGGGAAAAAGGATATTATTATAATTTGTATACTAATCAATTTATAGAGGAGAGAAATAAGGAAGTATTGGGATAAGATAGGGGCCCAACCCCTATCTTATTTTATTATTTATAAAAATCATATTTTAAAAAATCTAAATTATCTTCTAGATAAAAAATATCCGATGCCTTTATTTTTTTATGCTTTTTATCCTCACCAAGTTCAATAATTAAAGTATTACCATTATCATATAATATTGCAGCAAAACCAAAAAATTTCGCTCTATTGGAATGTCCACTTTGTATTGTATGCAATTTATCTATCCAAAAGCCATCCTCCCTATCCCACGCTACCTCTTTAAGTAAATCTATATATTCTATTTTCCCCCCATTGGCTACTTTATTCACTGTTAAGCCTATTGTTTCAGGAGTTAATGTATTTCGAATAATAAAGTATATGTTTGTACAAACAAAAATTCCCAATAGAATAATTAATAATATTTTAATTTTATTATCAGTGAACATTATATTCCCCCATCTTATTCATTTAAAAAAGTTAAATAAACTTCTAAAAAATTTGAAATTAGGATTACAATAATTTAAAAAAACGATATATATTTAAAAATGTTATTCCAATTATCTTTTTAAATTTCATAAAAGTGGCTGTGGAGACACTTGACTTCTAGTCATGTGAGGAAACAGCCACACTCACCTCTCTCTCCCATAACATACTTTTTCTTCTATCAACTAATTCTAAATTTTTATAATTAGCACTTCTATGAATTACTTCTCCATCCAATCTTCTTAAATCAAAATAGCCACTACTTCTTCTGCCGAATATAAAGCATTCTTTACCATTATATTTAACCTTATCAAACAATCTAAATCCCTTAACCTCATAAGGTGCTTGATTTAATTTTCTTAGACCACCTTTTAAAATCTTTGCCTTATGAATTTGTCTATTATGCTTTCTTACTTGCTTAATTCTGTACCAATAATTTAAAGGTTTTACTGTTGGATTGCCACTTATACATCTTGCATCAATTCTATGTGCTTTTCCCAATTTATTGTTTATCCTTGTATTCTTAGTTATATACCCATACGTCATATTTACATTAGGATATATTTCTTTAAGTCTATTATAAAATGTCCATCGCATAATTCCCATAAACGTTGCATCTTTAAAACTTTGGCCACGTTTAAGGTTAAGTTTTAATTTACCATTATGATAATCTTTATGACAATTTTCACATAAAGTAATTAAATTATCTGGAGAATTTCCACCAGTTTTGCGACTTTCAATATGATGAACATTTAATATATTCCCTTTACATCCTTTTTTACCTTGACATTTATGACCATCTCTCCACAGTACATATTCCCTTGTATTCCAAAAATTCAATTGTTCTCCTTGTTGATATTCCTTACCTTGTATATCTGGATTTTTTATCTTTTGAATATCAAAACTTGCTACCTCAACTATTATTTTTGATATAGGCAATATTTGATGAGTTTTATCAATTATATTAAAGTGTGCTTGAATTTTATTTTCTACAGAAGGAGCTAACCACCCTTTATTTTTTGATTTTACTCTATTATTATATCTTGGTTTTCTATATCTTGTAGTACGGCTACGTCTACTTTTACGATACTGTCTTCTATCTGATAACAATCTTACTATGTCATTTCTTAAATCTACTTCTGCTGAAAATAATTCTTGCTTATCAGTTGTAGCAGATAATCCTATAAATTTACTCCCTGCATCAACACCTAATGTTATTGGCTGTTTATATCCACTTGAACCATATAATAGTTGAATAGTAAATGGTGATTTCTTTACGACTTTTGCTTTACCTTGTTTTAATAGTTTTCTTGCTTTACTTGGTTTACAAGGCATTAACGGTTTACCATACTTGTTTAAAACGTAGACTATCATAAAGTCTACCTCCTTTCAGAGTAAAATACCCTTACCCAATGTTATATAGGCTTTTTAAGTTTAATACACTATCCCTACCCAACAGGATTGTTTAATATTAAACGATAGAGCCACAAGTTAGGATAAACGCTCATGGGTATCATGACCTATATAACGTAGTCAATTAAGACTTAGGGTAGTCAATATCGGGCTTTTTACAAGCCCGTCACTTTAGTGATGGGTTATTGACTTTCTATTATACCGCCTTTACTTTTAAGGAATTTTATATCCTATAACCTCTTACTGATGATTCTAACTAAGACCTATATCCTTTATTTTTATCAAATTGAACCTATTTGAATATAAGAGCTTGCATTGGCAATATAGAAACATTTATGGGCTTACTTCTATATAAAAATACCTTTTGACTTCTTCTCTACCTATATAACGAAATCAAAAGGTGTTTTGTGACAGATTTTTAAAATTTATTTTATACTCTCTCCTATTTTTATTAATTCTTCTTTTTCTATAGTAGATAAAATATTAAAGTAGTAATCTTCATTAATCCATACTAATTGGTTAGTTTCATTCTTTGAAATAATTTGCCCCTTCCCAAACAAATTAATTCAAATTATAGTAAGTGCTCCTGGACTGTCCCTAACGTTTGACCTCTTTCACCCTAGTAGGTTTATCCGTAAGGCTTATTATCCTATTCCCTAATTCCATAGCCTCTTCCATATCATGAGTAACCATTATACAAGTCCTATTTTCTACTTTCATTAATTCTTTAAAAAAGTCTATTAAAATTTGTTTATTACCCATATCTAAGGATTTAAATGGCTCATCCATTATGAGTATTTTAGAAGTGCATACAAATGCCCTTAAAATATTTATTCGTTGTTTCATTCCACCACTTAAATCCCTAGGGTAATAATCTTTGTATTCTTCAAGGCCCACCAATTTTAAATAATAATCTATTATCTTATCTATTTCACTTTTATCCATCTTTCCATTTAATACAAAGGCTAAATTGTCCTTTACATTTTTCCATGGGATTAATCTATCTTCTTGAAATACAAAACTAATATCCTCATTTTCAAATCCTATTAATTCCCCGGAATCCGCATCTAATAATCCTGATATTATATTTAATAAAGTAGTTTTGCCACAACCAGAGGGGCCTAGTATACAAGTAGTTTTGTTTTTAGGAAAGGAGATATTAATATTGTCTAATACTTTTAAATCTCCAAAAGATTTATTTATATTTTTCACTTCATATACCAAATTAATCTCTCCATTCCTTCAGTTTCAATAATCCATCTAATTTCTCCATAATATATTTAAATAGTCTAGATATTAAAAGGATTATTATTATCCATGCAAAAACTCCTGCAGTATTTAAATAGGTCTTTTGTAATTGTAAATTAGAACCTATGGCATATCTAGGTTGAGATAGTACTTCCCCGGCTATGACCATTTTCATATTAATTCCTAGTGCAGATGTAAATACCATAGATATACTATAAAAAATGCTAGGTAGATAAATATCTTTTAAAATAGTAGCCCTATTTACTTTATAAATTTTTGCCATTTGAATAATATTTTCATCTATATTTAATATGCTATTTAAAGCAGTTTCATAAAGAATAGGAAACACCATAATAAAACCTACAAACATAGGTACAATTTCATTATCTAGCCAAATAAGGGCTAAAATAATAATGGCCATAGTGGGAGTAGATGTTAAAAAACTTAAAACAGGTTTCATTAAATAATATATAAAATTTGATACACTGGCTAAAATACCCAATAACATTGCTAAAATCAAAGAAAACAAAAATCCAATAAGGCTCCTCAATATTGTGCTTTTTACAATTAATAAAAAACTTGGATTTTCAAGGATTTTAAATAATTCCACAATGGTAGCCTTTATTCCTGGAAATATCACTTCATTATCTATAATTTTACATAAAGATATCCATAAAATAATTATTATAATCCCTGAAATAATGGAAAATTTTCTATTTCTTATAGAAAATCTTTTCATCTGGAACTTTTCCCCCTATACTATCTGGTGCAAACTCTAACAATAGATTAAAATAATCCATATATTCCTTCTGGCTATTTTCAATGGAAAAATTGCCTATATTAATTCTTTCCATTCCTTTAACTAATGCTTCCTTTTTTATGCCCATTTCCATATCTTCTGCACTTTGTCCCAGTTCTTCTGGATTTTCCTTTGCCCATTCTATGCTTTCTTCATATAATTTAATAAATTCCTTTACAAATTTAGGATTATTTTTTATTAAATCTTCCTTAATTATTAAACTGGCCTGAGGATAACCTATATTAGATCCTGTAAGATCCTTCCACTCTTTATTTAAATCTAATATTATTTTAGCATCCTCATCCTTCATCATTATATTTGTAGCTAGTGGTTCTGATAAAAGTGCTAAATCAGTTTTCCCAGATATAAATGCTGGTCCTAAATCAGAAGCTGCTCCTAAATAATTTAACTTTATATCTTCATCTGGAACTAAACCATTCTCAGTAAGCACATACCTTAAAATCAAATCTGGAGTAAGACCTTTTCCAAATGCATATATTTCTTTCCCCTTTAATTCATCAATACTATTTATTTCTTCTCTACTAAGTAAATACAATGTTCCCCAATTGGAAGTTCCCGCTATTTTATAATTTAAACCCTTATTATAAGCTTGAGCTGCTAAATTTGATGGAACTATGGCAATATCTGCTTCTTCTTTTAATACTTTGCTTACTAATAAATCTGGAGACCCTAACATTTCATAATTTATGTCTATATTTTTATCTATAGTCGGATTATCTTTTATAAGTTTTACTGCAGTTAATCCAGGAACTCCATCCCTATAAGAAAAGTTAATATTCAATTTCTCTTTTTTACTTTCCCCATTACCACATCCAAATAACAATATTGGAATTAAAATCAAAATAATTAATCCTACTATCTTTCTCTTCATGTAAATTTCCTCCTTGTGATGAAGACCCTTAAGCAAAATATTTTACTTAAGGGCTTCTATTATATAATAAAACATTTTAAATTCTAAGGTCTTACTTATAATTCCCAATCCTTTTGATTTGTATGAAGCAAGATATGGGATCTATGAGATAGTGGTCTTTGTAAATATTCTTCATAGCATTTAATAACTGCTGGATTTTCATGTGAAAATCTAATTTTATTTATCTTATCTAAACCATATAATACTTCTGCCCTATCACTAGCTAATGGTCCCTCTTCGTGTATAGGTTGTCCGCCTCCACCAGCACAACCACCTGGGCAAGCCATGATTTCTACAAAATCGTATTCTACCTCACCTAGTCTAACAGCTTCCATTAGTCTTCTAGTATTTCCTAAGCCACTGGCAACTGCAACTCTAATAGTATTGCCAGCTAAGTCAAAATTAGCCTCTTTCCAACCTTCCCTTCCCCTTACTTCTTTAAATGCATCGGGATCTGGATTTTCGCCTGTAACTAAATAATAAGCACTTCGAAGAGCAGCTTCCATAACTCCACCTGTAGCCCCAAATATAACTGCTGCACCAGAGCTAATTCCAAGAGGTGAGTCAAATTCTTCCTCCTCTAAATATTCTGACAAAATATGCTCAGCCCTAATCATCCTATCTATTTCCCTAGTGGTTAAAACTGCATCTACATCTTGTCCTGCTCCTGCATCATTTAATACAGATACATTAGCCTCATATTTTTTGGCAACACAAGGCATAATGGATACATTAAAAATTCTATTGGGATCTACATTTAATAATTCAGCATAATAAGATTTGGTAATGGCACCAAACATTTGCTGTGGTGATTTAGCTGTAGATAATTGATCTACCATATCAGGATATTGAGTTTTCATAAATCTAATCCAACCTGGGCAACAAGAAGTAAACATTGGGAATTTTTCATTCTCCGCATTTTTTAGTTTTTCTAAAAATTCACTTCCCTCTTCCATTATGGTTAAATCTGCCGAGAAATTGGTATCAAAAATATAGTCAAAGCCCATTTCTCTTAAAGCAGCTACTAATCTATTGACTGTTGCAAATTCTCTAGATATACCTAAACTTTCTCCCCAAGCAGCTCTCACTGCTGGTGCAATTTGTACTATGGTAATCATATCTTTATCGGCTAAGGCATCGAATACTCTTTGAGTATCATCTCTTTCCCGTAAAGCTCCAACAGGACAATAATTAATACATTGACCACATAGGGCACAGTCTGCCTCCTCAATTCTCCTATTATGTGATACGTCTACATTTGTCCAAGCACCTGTATTAGATAAATCCCATATATTTAAATCTTGTATCTTGTCACAAACTTGAATACATCTCATACATTTAATACATTTTTCATAATTTCTAACTAATGGGAAACCTTCAGTCCACTTTGCATAGGGAAGATCCTCTTTATAGGGAATATCTATAATTCCTAGATCATTAGCCACTTCTTGTAAACTACAGTTTCCAGATCTTACACAAGCTGCACATCTAGCATCATGCTGGGATAGTATTAATTCCACATTTACTTTTCTAGTTTCTCGAACCTTAGGACTATTGGTGTGGATTACCATTCCATCTTCTACTACATTATTACAGGCTGTAACTAATCTATCAATTCCTTCTATTTCAACCACACAAACTCGACAAGCTCCAATTTCATTTAGGCCTTCAAAATAGCATAAATTAGGAATAGGTATATGGTTCATTTTAGCTGCATCTAATATTGTAGTCCCATCTGGAACACTTATTTTTTTATTATCTATAATTAAATTTACCATCGTAAATTCCTCCCTCCCTTAAATACACCTAAGCCAAAATGATCACATCTTAGGCATCTTCTAGATTCCTGCAATGCTTCTTCATCTGTCATACCACATTCTGCTAGGTCAAAATCCTGAATTCTATCTAATGCATCTCTTTCCTTCATATTTACACGGCCACAAGGTATTCTATCTGCCAATCTAGCCTCTGGTATTTTAACATCTGTTTCTATAATATGATTAAAGCCTAAATATTCATCTATATTTGCTGCTGCTACTTTACCTGCAGCTATAGCACGAATTACTGTAGCAGGTCCTGAAACACAATCTCCTCCTGCATATATACCAGGTACATCCTTTACACCTGCACAACTCAAAGCCTCTATTACACCCTTTGTAACTGGAATTCCATCCTTTTCAAAGGCCTTAGACTCAATTCCCTGGCCTACAGCTGTAATTAATAAATCACATTCTAATAATTTTTCATTCTCGCTGGCCTTTGTAGGAACAGGTCTTCCATTTTTCATTTTTCCTATGATTTGAGGTTGTATCCATAGACCCTCAATATGGCCATCTTCATCTATTTCAACTTTGCCTGGAGTATATAAATCTAGTATTTCACATCCTTCAGCAATAGCACCTTCCACTTCATCTTCCATAGCAGTCATATCTACTTTTCGTCTACGATAAACTACAGATACCTTTTTTGCTCCTAAACGAATCGCAGATCGAGCCACATCCATGGCTACATTTCCTCCACCTATGATTACTATAGATTTATCCTTAAAATCTGGATATTCATCGTCTCCTATTTGTCTTAAAATCTCTACAGCAGAAATAACACCTTCTGCACTTGGGCCTTCAATTCCAATTTTTTTATCAGTATGAGCCCCAATGGCTATATAAACAGAATCGTATTCATCCCTTAAATCCATTACGGATATATCCTTACCTATGGTGATTCCCGTATGCACCTTAATGCCTGTAGAAAGTATGGTCCCAATTTCATTATCTAAAACTTCCCTAGGAAGTCTATAGCTTGGTATTCCATATCTTAACATGCCTCCAAGCTTTTGTCTTTGTTCATATATTTCCACATCATGACCCATAATAGATAAATAATAGGCTGCTGACAATCCACTAGGCCCTCCACCAATTATGGCCACTTTTTTCCCTGTACTTGGTGCAGATTTTTCCACTGGGACTTCTCCTGCATTTTCCACTGCGTAGCGCTTTAGTCCTCTAATATTAATGGAATCATCCATCATATTTCTCCTGCATCTAGTTTCACAGGGATGTTCACAAACCAGTGCACAAACTGAAGGCATTGGATTGTCTTTCCTAATTAGCTTAACTGCATCCTTATATCTGCCCTCGGCTATTAATGCAATATAACCTGGTATATCTACACCTGCAGGACAAAGGGATACACAAGGAACAGCTTGATCTAATTCACAGGTACATCTGCCACGCAATACATGCTCTTCATAATCATCTCTAAAGCCTTCTATGCCCTTCAATACCATATCTGCAGCTTCATATCCTATGGCACAATCTGCCGAGTAATAAATTGCCCTAGCAGTTTTTTCTATTAGATCTATAGTTTCTAAACTCCCCCTTCCACTTAATACATCCTCTAATAGATTTTCTAATTGACCCAAACCCACTCTGCAGGGAACGCATTTTCCACAAGTTTGAGCATGACAAATTTTTAAGAAAGATGAAGCCAAATCTACGGGACATAGTCCAGGCGGACTTGCAATAATTCGTCTTTCTAAATCTTTGTATAGACTTTCAACTGTGGTCTGTGCCCTATTTCTGGTGATAATACTCAATCTACTCATATCTGCTTTTCTCCCCTTTTTAAAAATTTTTAATCCTTAAATTTTACAGAAGGATTATTATGTACACTGTTAGTTAAATAACAAGGCTAAGTGGAAAATAATAGCTAAATTAGTCAGTATTTAATAAAAGTATATAATATATTATATCATGAAACCCACAAATTAAAAATAAATTCTGAAGGTTTTTCAGGCATTCCATTTAATCCTATATCACATAATTTACACTAGTTTTATAAACTACATAACCCATTAAATAGCCCATTAATACATCTGTAGGCCAATGGATTCCTAAATATATTCTGCTAAAACCTATAAAGGCTACAATTAAAAAATTGAGTATCCATAATATCTTTTTATCTTTTCCACCTTTTTCCCTACTACTTTTTATAATTAAATAAGTCATAGTAGTGTAAAAACTCATAGATATCATGGCATGACCGCTGGGGAAACTATATCCTCCCTGTTCTATTAAAAAGTACTTAATGGGCCTAGTTCTAGTGAATATATGCTTTAATATAAAATTTACTCCATAGGAGCCTATTGTAGATAGCATTAGTAATACTACACCCTTTTTATTTTTTCTCACAATCATATATAAAAGCACAATAAATCCCAATCCTAGGAAAAACTTAGCAGAACCAAAAAAGGTAACTTTTTTCATAAATTCTATACCCTGAGTTGTGGTCCTTTCATGTACATATTGCATTATCTTTTCATCAAATAATATGCCCTCTGCTGAGCCTTTAACATTGATTCCAATAGCCATTAGCATTATTAAGGCTACAATACCTAATAAAATTATTTTCCCATCCTTTGTCATATTTGCCTCCCATGTATTTCGTTTTTTTAGGAACTATTTATTTATATATTAATTATAACAAATTCAATCTCCAATATCCATAAAACCATCACCTAATACTTCATATACATTGCTTAATGCTTTTTAAATATAATAAAGCCATGAAAACATTTTCACTTCTAATACTAAATAAAGAAAATTTCTACATTGTTGTGGAAATAGCTTTTTGATAGATTTATAGTTAATAGTTCATATAAGAAAAGGAGATGGTTTTTAATGGATTACATGAAAATAGCAAATAGTGCTCCAATGTGGATTGCTGCTGGACTAGCTGTTACATTGGTATTATTTCAGGCCATTATTTTTGCTAAAAAATCTTATACCACAGGTAAAAAAATAGGATTGGAAGAGACTCAAATGAGATCTGCCATTAAAAGTAGTTTCATTACTTCTATAGGTCCTTCTATTGTAATATTAACAGGACTATTGTCGCTATTAGTTACAGTTGGCGGTCCAATGGCCTGGATGAGGCTTTCCTTTATAGGTTCGGTTCACTTTGAACTTATGGCAGTAGTTTTCGGTGCAGAAGCAGTGGGTGTTCAGGCAGGTATAGAACCCATGACAGATGTGGCCTTTGCAAATGCTGTATGGACGATGATTACTGGTTCAATAGGTTGGATAATCTTTGCTACCCTTACAGCAGATAAGATGGATACTTTTCAAACTAAGTTTTCTAAAGGTGATACAGGGCTACTTTCAGTAATCTCAATAGCAGCAATGCTTGGTTCCTTTAGTTCACTAGTATCACCCCATTTAATAGCATTAAATAAGAATACGGTAGCGGCTCTTTCTGGAGGCTTAATAATGTTGATACTAGCACCTTTAGCTAATAAAAAAGAGATAAAATGGCTAAAAGAATGGTCTCTAGCATTTGCTTTATTTGGTGGAATGATAGTTGCAATAATTGTATAATTATAGCTTTATTATAGGAGGTAGTGTCAATGAAAAATAATAATTTATTTGAAAATGATTATTTAGGTTATGTCAATAGATGGGGGAAAATAACCAATTGGTTAGGCGTTTTATTATCCTTTGGCCCAGCATTAGTTCTTGCAGTTATATTTAAAATAGTTCCACCTATCAATGCAATTCTTACTGGTTTTATCGCTGTTGCCAGTGCTGTAGGTATTAATTGGTTTATTGAACCAATATCCTATTTTCCAATAATAGGAGCACCAGGAACTTATATGGCCTTTATTTCAGGAAATATCTCTAATCTTAGAATACCCTGTGCTGCAGTAGCACAAAATGTCGCAGGTGTAGAACCTGGAACAGAGGAAGGTACTATAATATCGACTCTAGGCATATCAACATCCATAATAGTTAATATAGTTTTTTTAACTATTGGTGTAGTTGCAGGAACCCAAGTTCTTTCTAAATTACCACAGAATGTAATAGACTCATTTAATTATCTATTACCATCATTATTCGGTGCTATATTTGTACAGTTTGCAATAATGAAATTAAAACTGGCGCCTATTGCATTGGGGATTGGTTTGGGTCTTACCTTAGCAGTAGAAGCAGGATTGTTTAGCTTTCTTCCAGGAAAACCTACTTACATTGTAACCTTAGGTGCAGTATTTGGAACTATAGCTATAGCAAAATTCTTATATAATAAAGAGATTTTATAATAGGAGTGTGAAAATTAGAATGCAAAAAAAAGATGTGATAAATTATTTAGAGAAAATTAGTGATAATGTTGAAAAACTAGCCTATAATATATGGAATAATCCAGAAATATCAGGCGAAGAAAAAAACTCAGCAAATCTATTTAGAGAAATACTTAATTCTAATGATTTTCAAATAAATGAAATAAACGAAATGGAAAATGCCTTTGTAGCTGAATATGGGAAAGGTTCCCCAGTTATAGCTATACTAGGAGAATATGATGCTTTACCGGGCCTATCTCAGTCTTTGGATACAAAATTCAACCCAGTGATATTAAACGGGCCAGGTCATGGCTGTGGACATAATCTATTGGGAAGCGGAGCATTAGGTTCAGCATTAGCAATAAAAGAATATTTATATAGAACTAATACTAGTGGTACCCTTCGATTTTATGGTTGCCCAAAGGAAGAAACACTAAATGGGAAAGTTGAAATGATAAAAGAAGGAGCCTTTGAAGGTTGCGACATAGCCTTATCTTGGCACCCCCTAAATGTAAATTCAGCCATGAGGGAAGCTTATTTAGCAAATAATTCTATAAAATTTAAATTCCATGGTATATCATCCCATGCAGCTCAATCACCTGAGTCTGGAAGGTCTGCTTTAGATGCAGTAGAACTAATGAATGTTGGTGCAAACTATTTAAGAGAGCATGTTATAGATAAGGCACGTATTCATTATACTATTACAAATGCAGGAGGCTCCCCAAATATTATTCCAAAAGAGGCCGAATCTTGGTACTATATTAGAGCCCCCTATAGAGAAGATGTAGAAGAAATTACAAAAAGATTATTTAAAATAGCAGAAGGTGCAGCACTAATGACAGAAACTATGGTAGAATATCAGGTTATTAGTGGCTGCTATGAAATGTTGCCAAATGATATATTGCACAATCTAACCTATGAAAATATGGTAGAAATAGGAATACCTGAATATACTAGGGAAGAAATAGAGTTTGCTAAAGCCCTACAAGAAACCTTGGATCAAAAATCAGTAGAAAACGAAATTAGAAAAGTAGTTTCTTCAAATGAAAATAAAAAATCATATATCCATCATTCCATAATAGACAAAAATGATCCTGTTTCCCTGACATCATCCTCAGATAGTGGAGATGTTAGTTGGATAATGCCAATGAATCTATTGCTTACAGCCTGTTGGCCACTAGGGGTAGCAGCCCATTCATGGCAAGCTACTGCATCATCTGGCTCATCCATGGGCATGAAAGGCATGATGTATGCGGCAAAAGTTCTTACAGGTGTAACATATGATCTATTAAATAATCCAAATCTAGTTGATAATGCTAAAACAGAGTTTCAGAATAGAACTGAAAAAACAAAATATATTAGTCCATTAAAATAATTTTAAATGCAGTAAATCTTCCAGAATTTCGGGATTTGCTGCATTTTTACATATTATTATGATATAATATAATTAGTATTAATCTATATTAGGTAGGTGAAATAATGGGCATATCTATAAGGGAAATTTTAGATAATAACTTTTTTAAAGATTATGAATTAATGGCTGGACATGGTGGACTAAACAACCAAGTGCAGGGCATCGCCATATTAGATGCTCCAGATGGATTTAATTGGACAACAAATAAGGAATTGGTTCTAACATCTGGATATGTATTCCAACAAAACCCAGGATTATTAGAAAAGTATGTACAGACTGATTATTTTAAAAATACTTCTGCTGTGGGCATTAAGGTAGATAGGTTTTTACATCAAATACCAAAACATATCCTAAATTTTTTTGATGAATATAAAATTCCCTTAATCAATGTTCCCTCTAAAGATTCTTGGATGATTATAGTAAACAATTTAAATATATTAATTCTCAACAAAAATATTAAACAATTTAAAATAGAAGCTATTGATCCCAAAAGTTTTTCAGACTTATCCTATCAAGAAAGAAAAATAAACAAAATATTATCTCAAATAGAATATGAAATGAACTTTCCAGCAATGCTTTATGATTTAAATAGTGATAATGCTTATTTCAGTTCGCCCAAATTTAAAAATTTGGCAGGGGATTTAAAATTAGAAGACTTTTGGAATCCATCCTTTAATTTTACCCAAGAAGTTTTATGTGATAATCTTCAAATGTGTAGATATAGATTTATCAAAAAGGATCATGAAATTCCCTACAGCTGGATTACTGTCCCTATAACTGCAGGAAATAAAGTTCAAGCTTATTTTGTTCTTGTAGAGGCTATGGGCCTTATAGATTATTTTGATCAATTTGCCATTAGAATAGGCTTTCTATTAATTCAATCCCTATACGAAAATATGATGGTAGCTCAGTTTATAGGAGATATAGGTTTTGAAAAATTTATAATGGATTTAATCCATGGAAATACTAGAAGTATTTATAAAAATGCAATTGAATTGGGAATAGACACTAATAATAAATATTTTTTGGTTTTAATGCAACAATCGAATCCAGATATTAATATTTCAAATCATAAAGAAGATGTAAAAAATTGTGCCAATAATAGCATAATAAAGATTGGTGCCAGAATGGCCATTATAGAGGATAATTCTTGTCTATTTTTGTTGCCTTTCAAAGAAAATACTAATAAGGAAGATTATATAAAATTAATTCAAAAAGAGGCAGAAAACTTTAGTAATAGACTGGAAAGAAGAATAAATAATATAGAACTAAATTTTGTTCTTTCTGATATAGAAGAATCTATTTATGAATTTAGTAGAAATTATGAAAGATGTAAAAAAACTATGAGTATGGGAAAACTTCTCTACCCCAATAATAGTTTTATTATGTATTCTGAACTAGGTGCCTTTGCTTGGTTAGATATTCAGGATGATGAATTAGATATTATGCTAAAAGATATAGGCAAGTTGAATTGTGAAAAATATAAAGAACATATTGATATATTAAAAATATATTTAGAATGCAATATGAATTATAGTATTACGGCTAAAAAACTTTTCCTTCATATAAATACTGTCAGAAAAAAAATAGATGAAATAAACAATTTAATTGATATAGATCTAGAAAACCCTACTAATCGATTAAAACTAGAAATTATGTTAAAATTATTTAATTAAAATAAGGGGCTAACCCCTTATTCTTAATCTTTGACAATAAATTTAAATCCGTGTCTTACCATCCCTACATTTAGGACAATATCCATATAATTCTAATTTATGCCCTACAATATCAAAATCTGTGCTTTCTTCCAGAAATGAATCATAACCACTAATAGGACAGTTTTCTAATTCTATTTTTTTATTGCAAGATAAACAAATTAAATAATGCATATGGTTAGCATTGTTTAATTTAAATCTAGTTTTATCATCCTGTACTATATTAGATTTTATTACTATTCCCTTTGCTTCAAAAGTATTTAATGTCCTATAAACTGTGGAAAGATTTAGAGATTTGTCTAATTCTTTAACTTTTAAAAATATCTCTTCTGCCGTTAAAAATTCACCCTCCCTTAATATATCTAATATAGTATTTCTATTTTTGGTATTTTTAATATTATATTTATTAAAAATCTCTGCATTACTTAAATTTAGCATTTTGATCCCTTCCAATTATAATTTTTAGGCAGTTTTGATTCTATTTGTCATAAAAAATATTATGAAGAAAATAGAATTTATAATTACAATAGTGGCACCTGTTGGAAAATTTAATATATAGGATATAAAGGTGCCTAATACCACTGATAATACAGATATTATGGAGGATATTAATATAGTACCCTTAAATCCCTTAGAAACCTGAAGTGCTGTAACAGTGGGAAAAATTATCATACTAGAAATTAGCATGGTGCCCACTACTCGTATTCCAAGTACAACAGTAATAGAAGTTAAAACTGAAATTAAATAATTCATATATTTTGGCTGTAGGCCAATAACTGTTGCAAATTCTTCATCATAAGTTATGGCAAATAAATTATTGTAAAATATTAATACTAAAAGTATAACTAAAATAGATAATATAATGGACAATATTACATCTAATTTGCTAATGACTAAAATGCTTCCAAATAAATAAGAAAATAAATCTACATTAAACCCTTTAGCCATGCTAGAAATCAATACCCCTAATGCCACTGCAAAAGAGGAAACCAAGCCTATGGCTGCATCTCCATGTAATTCAGCTTTTTCATTTAGTTTTAATATTAGAAATGAAGACAATATAACCAATGGGATAGAAACTAATAAAGGAGATTTATTTAAAAGTAGTGCAATAGCAATAGTGGCAAAACTTACATGGGCCAAACCATCCCCTATCATAGACTGTTTTTTTAGCACTAGAAATATTCCTAAAAATGAAGAAGATATGGCAATTAAAGAGCCCACCAAAATAGCCCTTTGTATAAAATCATATTGTAATGCTTCTAAAATAATATTCATAATAGCCTCCAATTTAATCCCTTATAAATGTACCAAAATATCTATTTATTTCTTCTGAATGTTTAAACCTTTCATAATTTCCATAGAAAATTACTTTTCTATCTAAAAACAATATTTTGTTGATATAATTATCTATTGACATTAAATCATGGGATATAAATATGATGCTTATGCCCTCTTGATTTAATTCTTTTAAAATCTTATAAAATTCATCTCTTATTTCTGGATCTAGTGCACTGGTAGGCTCGTCTAAAATTAATATACTAGGTTCTGCCACCATACTTCTAGCTAATAGTACTCTCTGTTGTTGTCCACCAGATAAATTCCCTATTTTTCTATTTTTTAAATCCTCTATTTTTAGTTTGTAAAGTATGCTATCTACCTTTTTATAATCTTCTTTAGTATAAAATTTAAGACCTTTCTTTTGAGATAATAAGCCTGTAGCTACAATTTCCCTTACTGTTGCTGGGAATAGTTTGTCATTGCCAAAGGTCTTTTGAGGAATATATCCTAAGAAATTTTCTCCTAGCAATTCCCTATTATATTTAATTTCACCCTCATAAGGTTCTATAAGCCCTAATAATATTTTAATTAAAGTTGTTTTCCCACTACCATTAGGTCCAATGATACCTAGATAATCTCCTTCATTTACTTGAAAATTTATATCTTTTAATACTAGGTTTTTCCCATATTTAAAATTTAAGTTCTTTACAGTTAAAATATTATTCATTATATCCCAGTCCTTGTTTTAATCTTTCTAAATTTCCTTCCATTATATCTATATAGGATACATTAGATTCTAATTCTTCTTTAGAAATATTATGAGCACCATGCAATAATAACATTTTTGCCCCAGTTTGTTCTGAAATCACTCTGGCTACTTTAGGGTCTATTAATTCTTCATAGTATATGGTATTTATCCCTAGTCTTTTCATATTCTCCATTAATTCTGTAATTTTTTTGGGACTTGGTTCAGCATTTGGAGTAAATCCATTATATGGGGAAATATAGTCTAAGCCATAGCGTTTTATAAAATAACCAAAGGCAAAATGCCCTCCATAAATAATAGTATGATGTTCTGTCTTTTCAAAGGTTTCTACAAATTTTTTATCTAATTCATCTAGTTTTTTCTTGTAGTTTTCTGCATTTTCCCTATAAAAGTCTTCGTTTTCCCCATCCGCCTTTACAACGGCCTCTACTATATCATCTACCATCTTTTCTGCGTTTATTGGGTCTAGCCATATATGAGGATCCTTTCCACCATGATGATCATCTTCATGGTCTTTTTCATCCAATAGTTCTATACCCTCACTTAAATCTATAGCTATAATATTCCCATCTCCAATGTTTTTTACTATTTTCTCTGCCCAAGGTTCCATATACTTTCCTGTATACAAAAATATATCAGCATCTCTTATATTACCAATATCCTTAGGGGTAGGTTCAAAAGAGTGGGCTTCTACTCCTGGCGGTAATAATAAAATTACATCCCCCTTATCTTTTACAATTTCTTTAGCAAAATCATATTGAGGAAATAATGTAGCTACAATTTTAACTTTTCCACTATCTTCAATTACCTTATTATTTGAATTGCAAGCAGATATAAATATTAAAAGCATTGTTAATACTAATATCCCTTGAATCTTTTTTGACTTCTTCATATTACCCTCCTAAATTATTCATAGATGCAAATACAAATCATTTGCATCTATGAATAATTATATATGTCTTTTCAAATTTAGTCAATAAAAAAAGAGTAAAATGATAATCACTCTACTCTTTTTAATCTATTTTCTTTTCTTTTTAGGTGGTGCTATATGGATTGCCTTGTCGTCTAAACCATGAACTGCTTCCATAAAAGCTTCAGATAGTGTTGGATGGGCATGTATAGTTCTATCTATACTATCTACATTCATACCATTGGCTATAGCTAAAGCACCTTCATGAATTAAATCATTGGCATGGGGCCCCAATATAGTTACCCCTAAGACTTTATTATCTTCATTGGAAGCGAATACTTTAACAAATCCATCCCCTTCTCCTAAAGATAATGCCTTACCATTGGCACCAAACATAAATTTACTTGCTCTATAATCTATACCAGATTCTTTTAATTTTTCCTCTGTCATTCCTACAAAGGCTACCTCTGGTAGTGTAAATACACAATTTGGATATACTTCTAAATTTATATCGGGTTCAATTCCCATTAGTTTTTCCATTACATATATACCTTGAGCCGAAGCTACATGGGCTAATTGTATGCCTAGATTGTTTACATCTCCTATGGCATAAATGCCTTCTACTGTAGTTTCAAAGTTCTTATCTACATGTATTCCAGTACGGTCATTTTCTATACCAATACTATCTAGATTTAATCCCTCTACTACTGGACCTCGACCTGATGCTATTAGGACTTTGTCCCCTATTACTTCAATTTCCTTGTCTTTATTTTTATATTTTGCAATAACTTTTAATTTGTCCCCTTCTTTAACTATTTCTTTAGCTCTAATATCTGCATATACTTCCATACCTTGTTTTTTAAAGTACATTGGAAGCCTTCTAGATACTTCCATATCTATATTTTTTAATATTCTAGATGGAAGCAATATTACATGGGAACCTAATTCTTGATATATACTTGCAAATTCTAAACCTATAACTCCACCGCCTACTACTATTAGAGTTTCTGGAATTTCTTCCATTTCTAATAGATCATCAGAAGTGATAACTCCCTCTAAATCTACTCCTTTAGTTTCAGTCATAGTAGGTTTACTTCCTGTAGCAATCACTATATTATCTACAGAAATTTCCTTTGTATCTCCATCTTTTAGATTTACTACTATTGTATTTTTGTCTTTTATAGAGGCCCTACCTTGTAAAAATTCAATGTTTTTATATGAGGATATTAATTGTTCAATACCACCTACTAATTGCCCTACCACCTTGTTTTTTCTCTCTTGTAATGCTTTTCCATCTAGAGAAAAATCTTCTATGGCAATTCCAAATTCTTCAGATCTTCTTAAATCCCTCATTAATTCGGCATTTTTAAAATAGGTTTTAGTAGGGATACAGCCCCTATTAAGGCATGTTCCCCCTACCTCCCTATCTTCTATTAGATATATATTTGCACCTAATTGAGCACCTCTAATAGCTGCCACATATCCTCCTGGTCCTGCTCCTATTACTGCTATATCTTTTGTCAATTAGAGACACCTACCCTTCATATTTAAGCACTGGTTCTCTTGCTGCTTTTGTTTCATCTACTCTTCTTACTGGAGTACTAAGAGGCGCTTCTTTTAACATTTCTGGATTTTCTTTAGCTTCCTTTGCTATTTTAATTAATACATCAGCAAATTCATCTAAAGTTTCCTTGCTTTCCGTCTCAGTTGGTTCAGGCAT
>DAIMNI010000028.1:0-25183 GCA_036720245.1 Tissierellia bacterium
TAAAATTTAACTAATTTAAACGTGCAGAGTCTAATTTAGTTTTGCAATTGACCCCTTTTATGGCTTTCAAAATTTATTTTAAAATTTATATAAAAGAACTTGAAAGTCATTCTCATTTAGTTTATAATTTAAAATTAGAAGAAATTAAGGAGGTTTCTATGGAAAATATATATTTTATTTCAGACACTCATTTTGGGCACTGGTTTGCAGTGTGGTTTTGGAATAGACCTTTTAAAAACATAAGAGAAATGAATAATGTTTTAATAGACAATTGGAATAGTCGAATAAAAGATGAAGATGTGGTTGTAATAGTTGGGGATTTCTTTGCAGGTAATAAATTATTTTCCAAATACCTTTTGAAAAATTTAAACGGAGATAAAATATTTATAAAGGGAAATCACGATTTCAAATTTAGATATAAAAAGTTATTAGACTCTAGAGATATTAAAATCTACAATAGAATAGAATTTTCTTTAAATGATAATCATTTTATATTAACTCATAAACCAATGAAAAATGTTCCAGAGGATGTTATAAATATACATGGACATCATCACAGAAAACTATTGCCCTCAAAATATAAAAAAGATAGATATTTTAATGTAGCAGTAGACCATAATGATTACAAACCCATCTCAATTGACGAAATAGTAGAATACAAATTAGGTGAAACCAATGTAGATAAATTTAATATAATAGAACAAATTAAATATTCTAATCTAAATAGAAAATACGCCATTTCTTTAGCATAAAAATGGCAAGGGGACGTTTTGATTGCCATCAAAACGTCCCTCTTTTTTATTTCTTATCTTTCTTAAGCTTTTTCCAATTTTTAAGTTTCTTATTCTCCTTCATTTCTTCATTGTCAATTATTCCATGTTCAGCAGCCATTTCATAATTCATTTGATTGAAGAAATTTTCATCCATTTTATTTTTCTTTTTATCATCCATTTAAATCACCTCGTACTTATTTTTTCTATATCTTTTACAATAATACAAGGTAATTAAAGGATAGCTAGGATAATATAGTTTTAATGGCTATATTAATAGCTTTTACTATATTGTCTAATGACATACTTGGGGCATTTTTTTCTATAACTTGTTCTGGAATATAAGGAATATGAATAAATCCGCCCTTCATATTAGGATATTTTTTGTCTATATTATATAAAAGTCCATACATTATATGATTGCATACATAAGTACCTGCAGTATTAGAAATTGCTGCAGGAATATTTTCTTTCCTCATTTCTTCTACTATTTTTTTAATAGGCAAATTTGAAAAATATGCATTATCTCCATCTTCAAATATTATTTCATCTATAGGCTTATTTCCCTCATTATCTGGTATTCTGGAATCTGAAATATTTATAGCTACTCTTTCTATAGTTATATTTTCTCGTCCCCCTGCCAGTCCTATGGAGATAACTACATCTGGTTTTTCTTTTTCCAAAACATTTTCTAATATATTTATGGATTTACCAAATATAGTTGGCAATTTTAATTTAATTATTTTAGCTCCCATTATTTCATTATCTAATTTTTTAATTACTTCTAAACTTGGATTTATTTTTTCATCATTAAAAGGTTCAAAGCCTGTAACTAGTATTTTCATTTAAATTTCCTCCTATTTTGATTAAGGCTCCCCGAAAGTTCCCATAGCATCTGCTTGAATTATAGCTTCTTCATATATTTCCTTAGGATAATCCAAATATTCCAAAATTGCTATGGCATTTCTACTATTACAGGGTCCTTCTCTTAGTATATAGTCAAATATCATATCTTTGTCTTTAATAGTTTCTATAAAATGATAATTATCGTATTTTTCATTTACTGAAGTAGTCAATTCCAAATCGTGAGTTGCAGCTATTACACAGTTGTTTTTATTACTCATATAGTTTAGAGACACAGTAGCGGCACTAATTCGTTCTGCAGTATTGGTACCTCTAAATATTTCATCTAGGATACATAGTATTGGTTTGTCTGGGATAAGGGAATTTATTATTCTCTTTAAAGCTTTGGCTTCAGCCATAAAATAACTATCTCCTTCTATAATACTATCTGTAGTACCAATTGAGGTAAATAGCCTGAAATAAGATGAACTATAATCCTTTGCCAATGTAATATATAATGTTTGTGCAAAAATATCATTTATACCAATAGTCCTTAAAAATGTGGATTTCCCGGAAGCATTTGAACCCGTGATTAGTGCACCCTTGTTATTAAATTCAAAATCATAAGGGACAGGTTCTTCTAATAATGGATGATATAATCCTTCTACTTTAAGATGAAATTTATCATCTTCTGTTTTTAAAATAGGTTCGGTATAATAATTAAGTCCAGATATATAAGATGCTGCGGAAATATATGCATCTATTTCACCAATTATAATATACATTTTTAACAAATCTTCTTTATGCTCATTTAATTCTTTGGCAGTTTGATAAAAAATCTTTGGCTCTCTTAATACAATCATATTATAGTAATCTATTATAATTTGAATTTCACTTCTAGATTCTTCACCAAAATTTATTTTGGAAATATTTTTCTTTATTTTATTTACTTTTCCCAATAGAATTTCTAATTCCTTTTTCTCTAATTCTAAATTATCCATATTTATTTTTCTAATACTCTCACCACAAATAATTAGATTTCCTAAATGTTTAAAAGTTTCTACTTCCTCAGCTATTTTATATTTATTACTATTATAAGCCATAGCATTTAGCATAGCTATGAAAATAAATGAAACTATACCTGTTTTGATATCGTAGAATAATAAAGCTAAAGGTAATATAGGCAAATATGATAAAAATTTATATAAATTTAAAGGACTAGTATCTACCTTCACACCTTCTTCGAAATATTCGAATATTCCCTTTCCTTCATCCTTTCCCAATAAAAAAAGAGGAAATTGTATTTTATGAGAAATATTCTTGTTTTCTTGCAATGAATTAATCTTGTTTTTCCTTTCCTTTAAAGCCTCTTCTTTAAAATATGGTCGTCTCAATATGTAATATAAATACTGCATACCAGGTAAACTCATGGTATGGTCCATTTTAGAAAATACGGCATCCATATTTAAATCCTGCCAAGTAATATCATCTATAATAAAATCTGTTTTTTCATCTTTTAGTAGGAATTTATGTAAAAAATCCCTATATTCAAAACTAGCTTTTACCTTTGGACCTTTCCCCCATTGATTTTTAATTATTTCTTTTTGCAATTCAATTAGCTTTTCTCTTTTTCTTTTTTGATATAGTAATAAAAAAGTCAAGGTTAAAACTGGCACTAAAAAAAACCAGTAATTTAATTGTGCTCCTAGAGCTATACCTCCAACAATTAATATAAAAGCTACAATTTCAATTATATAATCTAAATTTGTTTTATATTGATTGGACAATATATAATTCTCCTTTCCGTGGCAAGGGGACGTTTTGTTTGCCATCCTTTTTATTATACTTTGTCCCAAACACCTCTGCCAATACCAGTTATTTTTGATAATTGCCTATTGCTAGCCTTTGTAATGGTTTTAATTTCTTTTAACACTTCATCTCTTTCTTTTTTATCTAGTTCTTTCAATTTCGAAATCTCAGTAATAGACATGATTATCTTTTCTAATTCTCTATCAGTATATCTTATTCTTTCATTATATTCTAGACATTTATCTTTATTTTCTTCCGCCATAAATTTTTCAAAAGACTGTATACTTGGAAACAATTCCATAGCAAAGCTTGTATTAGTTATACCCACTTTATCTTTCATAATATATTCATTGTAGCTACTCCATTTATAATCCTCTAGATTTGCCACTAGATTTGCTTTAGTTGGATTTTGATGAATATATCGCAGTACTGTTAGAAAATAAATTTCATCATTTACTGGCTCACTTCTAAAACGATTTTGAAAAAGATGCCCTGTTCTTCCATGTTTTATATTAAAATATTGTGCATATCCAACTGCTATTCTCCTAACTATATCCCCTATTTCCTCAGTACCTTCTTTCAGTAAAATATGCACATGATTAGTCATAAGACAATATCCATATATTTCAAAGCTGCTAATTTCCATTGTCCTTTCTACATAGTATAGAAACTTTTCATAATCCCTATTTACTATAAATATATCTTTTTTATCTATCCCCCTAAGCATTATATGATAAACCCCAGTTTCACTTTTTTCCCTTGGATTTCTAGCCATTTTATCCCCCTTTTCTAAAAAAGATAGTAAAAAGCTCTTATATAATATTATTCTACAAATATTTCTTTTTTCCTTCTTTTTCACATAATATTTTCAATATAAAAAGGTGGCAATCAAAACGTCCCCTTGCCACCCTTTTATACTATACATTCTTATAACATAAATACCAATCTACACAATAATAACCTTCTTCACCACTGACTCGCCTTAGTAATTCCTCATAGGTTTGAGGTGCAGGGACTACCACTGGATCCCCTGGGAGCCAATCTGCTGGTGTGGCTACTTTTTCTTTGTCTGTAAGCTGCATTGCAGTAAGGAGTCTAATTATCTCTGGTATATATCTACCATTGGATAGTGGATATATTAGTATTGCTCTTATAATTTGTTTATCGTCAATAATAAATACATTTCTTACTGTAGTACTAGTGCTTATATTTGGGGCAATCATTCCATACATTTTAGCTATACTCATATTCCTATCTGAAACTACTGGGAAGGGAATGGTAACTCCAGTATTTAGATATATATTATAAACCCATGCTAGATGAGAAGAAACGCTATCCAAACTAATGCCTATTAACTCTGTGTTTCTTTCCACGAAAGAATTGTATTGCTCTGCAAAAGCAATAAATTCTGTGGTTCACACAGGAGTAAAATCCCCTGGATGAGAAAAAAGCACAACCCATTTTCCTTTATAATCAGACAAAGTTAGAGGTCCAAAAGTAGATTGGGCTGTAAAATCTGGGGCCTTCATTCCTAAAGTTAAACAATTATTTTCATTCATGATTTTCACCACCATTATATATTATTCAATATATAATATTAAAGTTTGAATAAATGGTGATAAAAAAGGTGGCAATCAAAACGTCCCCTTGCCATCTTTCATTAATCCATATTTGATTTTTACTCTATTTAATATTTTTATCCAGCTATTGCTAAAGAGGGAAATAAAGACTACATTGGAAATAGCGTGGTTTAAATCAAATTTAAGGCTGGCTACACAGGAAGCTAAATATATTTTCCAATTTAATGTACTTGAATCTAAATATAATACTCCCCATAAGTTCATTATCAGGCCAAATAGAAATCCCCATATTGCCCCAAATATAGACCTTCCAATGATGCTTTTCATAAACTTGGTATCTTTAAATAAAGAGGCAGTAAAGCCCATCATGCCCCAAGCAAACATCTGCCATGGTGTCCAGGGGCCTTGACCTAATAGCATATTGGATACTAATGCAGCAGTGCTTCCTACCATAAATCCAGTATTTCCCCCAAGGCTTAGTCCAGACATTATTATTACAAAGGAAGTGGGCTGCACGCCGGGGATAGCTGCAAATGGTACTCTACCAATAGCTGCTATAGCAGATAGCATAGAGATAATTACCATTTCTTCTGCTTTTAATTCTCTTTTTTCAAACACTATAAAAAATGGGGATATGGTAATTATTAGCATAATAATACTTACGGCCAAATAGTTCTTTTGTGAAAAAAAAGTCGAAAATATTAACAATATAGTAAAGGCTATTATAGTAAAACTAATGTATTTTCTAGATATATTCATTAAGTATCACATCCTCATATAAAATAGCCTGCGGCATTTTATTTCTTAGAATCCTATTTATAGTCGTAGTATAGAAATAGTTTTCACTAAAAAATTCCCTAGGTTTTTCTAAAGTTTTTATATCTCCATCAAACAACAATGCACATCTATCCGAAAACCTTGCAGCAAATTCTATATCATGGGTGGCCATTACTATAGTCATTCCATCTGCCTTTAAATCTAATAACAGTTTCCCGATTTCATTTTTAGAAATTGGATCTATACCTTTAGTGGCTTCATCTAGTAATAGTATTTTAGGCTTGGCTAACAATACTAATACCAATGCTAATTTTTGTTTCTCTCCGCCACTTATATCATAGGGGTGTCTATTTAATATATCTTCTAATTGAAATAAATTTATTAAATATTCAATATCCCTATCACTTGCATGAACTTTCTCACCTCTATTGTATATTTCCTCTTTTACATTATCGTGTAGAAAATAAAGTATGGGGTTTTGGTCTAAATAGCCTATATACTTATATCTTTCACTTTCAGGAATCTTATAGAAGTTTTCCCCATTTAAATAAATTTTCCCATACTTAGGCTTATATGCTCCTCCCAACAACCTTAATAATGTGGATTTTCCAGAGCCATTTCCACCAAGTATAGATAGTATTTCCCCTTTGTGAATATTTAAATTTAATTTATTTAATACTAAGGGTCTTTCCCTTTCATATTTAAAAGAGATATTTTTTGCTTTAATAATTGTATCTCTTTCCCCACTATTAGATACGGGTAAAAAGCTTTCCCCTATATCTAGATTTTTTATCCAGTCCCTTCCTTCTCTAACTGTGAGGGGCATAGAGTTTTCACCTTTATCTAATTTAAAATATAGTTTAGAAATATCGGGAAGAAAATCAAAAAACATTTTATCATTTTTGCGGTATATATCTCTAGCCGCATCTCTTGGGCTACCTTCATATTTTATATTTCCCTTATCTAAAAAAATCACCCTATCAGCTATTGGAAATACATCGTCTAATCTATGTTCAGATAGTATAACAGTTATAGAATAATCCTTATTTAAACTTTCTAACATCTGAATAAAATCCCTTGAAGCTATGGGATCTAATTGAGAAGTAGGCTCATCTAATAATAAAATTTTTGGCTGTAAAAGTAATACAGAGGCCAAATTTAAAATTTGCTTTTGTCCTCCAGATAAATTATGTATATCTTCGTATAATCTATCTTCCATGCTGAAAAATTGAACAATTTCTCCCATTCTCCTTCCCATAGTATCTAAGGAATACCCCAGATTTTCCATAGAAAAAGCCAGTTCATTAATGACTTTATCTGTAACGATTTGGGCATCTGGTTCTTGAAATACCATCCCAATATCTGAGGCTTGAATAAAGCTATCTAATTCTATAATATCTTTATTATTATATAGTATTTTCCCATATCTTCTACCCTCTGGTGCTATTTCTGTTTTTAATTGTTGTATTAGGGTGGATTTTCCTGAACCAGAGGGACCACAAATTAAAACAAATTCCCCTTCTTCTATATTTAAATTTATATTATCTAAGGCTTTTTTATCTTCATTTGGATATTTAAAAGAATAATCTATAAATTCTATTTGTGCCATTTGATTTTGTCCATCCCTTCTATAATTATAGGAATCCCCAAATATAGGATATATAGAATAAAAAATAAACTGGTTTTAAAATCAAAACTAATAGAAGAGACCTTGGGATATATTTCGTAATGGATAATTCCATTATTCCATGAAAATATCAGCATAGATACACCCAATATAATAAATATTAGTACAAATATATCTAATTTATCCATTCTATAATTAAAATAAAAACTTCGCTTTTTAACCACACCGTAGCCTCTAGCCCTCATAGACCTAGCCCTTATTATAGATTCCTCTAAGGACCAAATCACTAATACATTTAATATCTTCATTTTTTCTATAATCTTTTCTTTAAAGCCATTCTCATTCTTTTCTCCGCCTTTTAATTCCTGAACTGTATTTATTTCCGCTATTCGTCTTTTCAATAATGGTACAAAGCCCATAGTCATCATAATTAAAAAGCTAGTCTTCGGTAGCATATCTGAAAACAAATACATAAATTTATCATCTGTAATTATTAAATTATAAGATAAAAATAATACCATAATACTTACTAAAGAAATAACTGTGCAGATTCCATATACAAGGGATTCTAATGTAATTACTTTATCAAATAAATAAAATAAAACTGTTTTCCCCCTGCTAGAAATAATTGGATTAATTAAAATTATAATTATTCCCATAAATATATAAAACTTTTTATAAGATTTGAGCTTTTTACCCTTATCTTGAATAAAATTAATAGCTATTAAAACTAAGAGACCAGCCAATAAAAAAACTGGCTGATAAAAGGTCATAATTAAAATTATAGCTCCTAAATAATATAAAAAGGAAGGAAGGGGATGGAGAGAGGAAAATCCATAGCCCATTATTCCCCTCCCCCTTTATTTTCATATTCCCTTCCCAAATCTATTGTATACAACCATTCTATTTTATCTCCATCATTTAATTTATAGCTACCACTACTTGATGAAATAGTTTCCCCATTTACCCTAAGTATCCAGCCTGATTCTGGGCCTTTATCAAATTCATAAATATTGTCTATACCCTTAATATATACACTAGATTTTTTCCCACCATATTCCATTTGTATATTATTCTCTTTTGTTACTTGCTTTAATATATCAAGTACTGTGTCCCCTTCCTCTAAATCTACTTCTGTAGTCTCTAATATAGTGCCTACATCCTCTGGGCCAATTATAGATATGCTAACACTTGGATTATTGTCTTTTACTTCATTTAAAGGGGTAGGTTTTTCATCCTCCGGCTTATCACTTTTATTAGATATAGGTTTATCAGGTGTAGAATCCTGTTGTTTTTCCTTATCAGAATCTACATTTTCTTCTAGTTCTTCTTTGTCATCCTTATCATTGTCCCCTATTTTTTCATTTATTTCTTCATCATTATCTTCATTGTTCTCTTTATTATTCTCTTCCTTGACTATTACTTTATCATCTTCTATTTCTTCCACTTCCGCCTGAGATTTTTTCCCACATCCTATAAGTGTAAGACTTAAAATTAGAATTATAGAAATTAGGGTAAATAATTTCTTGTTTCTCAATTTTAATTACTCCTTTCTAGGATAGTTTTCTAGTCTAATTCATGAATCCTCACCACTATAGTAGCTGCCATTTCCCTTGTTACATTTCCTTTAGGATTAAAATAATTATTGTTTCCTGTCATAATACCTAGTTCATAGACTAAATTTATACTATCTATTGCCCAATGGGAGGCTTTATCAATATCTTTTATTTCTTGTTTTTCTACTACTTTATTTATTTCTAAGGCTCTATATATCATTACTGCCATTTCTTCTCTAGTAATAGGATTATTTGGCAAAAATTTATCTCCACTACCTTGAATTACTCCAGCCTCATAAGCTTTCATAACTGAATCATAGTACCAAGCATCAGCTTTTACGTCTGAAAATACCCCTTTAACTTCGTTTGCGTTTTCTAATTTTAATAAATTTGACAATATTGTAGCGAATTCCGCCCTTGTAATATTTCCCTTAGGATCAAATAATTTATTTCCCCTACCTGAGATTAATCCAAGTTCTGTTGCTTTTCCAATAGATTCCCTAGCCCAATCAGAAGCCTTATCTATATCAGAAAAAGCAACTTTTTCTTCCTTTGGAAGCTCTACTAATTTTGCATCCTTCATATCATAGAATTTAAAATCCTTATTTACATATCTTTCATAGGATACAAGTCCCCTCAAAACCTGTTCAGTAGTAAAACCAAGGGAACCATCTTCTTTTTTATTTCCAAATCCTCCATCTTCTAATTGAAAGGATAATAATTTATCTACTAAATTGCCATCTTTTACAAATCTTTCATCCTCAGTTGGGTTTATATCTAAACTAGTCAATGCCACTAGGACCTGTGCCACTGATTCGCTAGAATCTCCAACCCATTCATTTTCATAGCCTCCATCTTTTCCTTGATTTTTAGATAAATAATCTAAAGCCTTGTTTGTAGCAGTCTTTACTTCTTCTTTGTCTTGATAATTAGATAGTGCTTGAATTGCCATGGAAGTCATATCTACATCGCTACCCATATCTTTAGTCCATGCAAAGCCACCATCTTCTTTTTGTCCAGCTAATAATTCTTTAATTATATTTTCTCTAGTCCATTTGGCATTATCTGGAATAGCGTAGTTTTTGCTATCTAATGCCAATAAGGAAAAGATTCCTCCACTATAGCCTTCGGCAAAGACATTTTCATGATTATATATTTTTTCTATAAAATCATAGCCAAATAAATCAGTAGCATTTAATCCTAGAGAAGAAGCCACTAGGGAATATCTAGCATAATCTGTTGCACTTTTAAATTCACCTTTTTTATCTTCTATTTCATTTCTAAATTCGCTTAAGCTAGATTTTGGGATTTCCCTATTTATACGTGCTAAGTCTATAATTACCCAATCTGTAATTTCATCATTTTCTACTAGCCAATTTGCAGCATTGTCTATTGCATTTTTTATATCTAATTCTTCTTTTCCCTCTGCTAATACATTTAAAGGTATTAGTGTAATAACCATCATCAATATCATTAATGATGATATTGTTCTTTTAAAATTCTTCATCTTATCTCCTCCTTAAAATATAAAAACATCTTTCCACCAAAAAGATAGAAAGATGCTCGTATGTATATAAGATTCTTTCACCCTCCCATCCTCGTGGTTAAGTTAAATAATTTTATAGCAGGTTTCCTGACTCCGATTCATTGTAGACTATTCCTTCCCAAATTGTTCAGTGGCTTATTATAGTCAAACTCCTCGTTACAGTGGCGGGACCGCATTGGTTTTTCACCAATTTCCCTTCCTATAAAACTAATATTTAATTTACTTTAATTTTATAGTATCAGAGTTGCAGATTGCTGTCAACAAGATTGTGAGTAGCAGAATAACTATCACAATTTAATAAATCGGGAATATTATAATATTAAATATGCTATTTAGGAGGCCAATCTATGAATTGTTATCACATACAAATACCCCAAATGCCCATATTAGGACCCTATAGTTTTCAGGAAATTATTCAGTTTATCTACGAGGCAATAATTGGCGAAGCTACAGCTGCAGAATTTTATTCTAGATTAATTAATGATGCCCCAGATGAACTCCACAGGGAATTTATTCAACATGCCCATGATGATGAATTGGAACATCTTTATGCTTTTACAAAGCTATATTGCCATTTAACAGGGCGAATCCCTCAATATACTATAGATCCAGTTGTATATGGAAGTTATAAAGAAGGATTGCTTCGTGCACTAAAGGATGAGTTGGATGCTGGCGAATTTTATCGGGATGTACAACTTTCTACTACAGATCAATTGATTAGAGATACTTTTTATTTTGCTATGGTAGATGAATTAGAGCATGCTACTATGTTTAGTACACTATATAATACTTTATAAAAGCCCTAAGGGGCTTTTATTATTGTTAAACTATTTGTAGAATAGTTTGTAAATTTATGATATTATGAAGTTAAAATAATAATGGGAAGTGGTTCTATGACAAAATTTTACTTTAAAAGAAAATACATATTTTTAATGGCACTTATATTGTGCTTTAGCCTTATACCCCCAGATATTTTGGCCAATGCCGATGGGGAAAAATACGATATTGTAATTAAAAATGGAACCATATTTAACCCTTCTACCGACCATGAATTAGAAGAATATAATTTGGGAATCAAAGGGGAGAAAATAACTCGGATTACTAAGGCAAATATTTCTGGAAAAGAAGAAATAGATGCCCGAGGGTTATATATTTCTCCAGGTTTTATTGACTTAATTTCATACGAT
This sequence comes from Tissierellia bacterium, assembly GCA_036720245.1. GTDB lineage: Bacteria > Bacillota > Clostridia > Tissierellales > Tepidimicrobiaceae > JAAZMA01. Next base: position 11,696 of record DAIMNI010000028.1, read on the forward strand.
CCAAATTCTGTAGGGATTAGGCTAAAGGTTCTAGATGGGGTTACTAGTAATTTGGCCATGCACGGAGGTACAGAAGATGCCGAAAAATGGTATAATGCTTGGGGAAAAAATGGAGTCCTAACTAATTATGGTGCCTCCTCCTTTGTTACTAGACTTAGATGGCCTATAGTTGGCTATGGAGTAGATGCAGAGATGACAGATCCTGAAGATATTGAAAAATTAATAGAAGCTAATAGAAAAAATATAGAAGCTGGAGCTTTAGGTATATCCTTTAGTTTTGAATATGTACCTGGTGTTAAATACGAGGTAGTGCCTCTATTAAATTTAGCCAAAGAATATAATGTACCTACATTTTACCATCTTAGATATTCAGATGGGGATAGATGTCTAGAAGGTGTTCAGGAAGTTATAGATTATGGCAAGGAAACTGGAGCTGCAATTCATATAATGCATATAAATAGTACTGGTGGTACTTTTCATATGGAAGAAGCCTTAAATATGGTAAAAGAAGCTAGGGAGGATGGATTAGATATTACTGCCTGTGTATATCCCTACGATTATTGGGCTACCTATATCGACTCTGCTAGATTTCGCTCTGGTTGGCAAGATAGATTTAGAATTGATTATGAGGATTTACAAATAGGTGGTACAGATACTATAATTACTGCCGAAACCTTTGCACAATATAGAAATCAGCATTTATTAGTAGCAGCCCATGGGTCTATGCCTGAAGAAGAATTAAGAATGTGTTTAGAAGATCCAGATATAATGATAGGTAGCGATACTATAATAGAACCATCTGGAAACAATCATCCTAGAGGGGCAGGAACTTATAGTCGGATGTTTGGAAAATACGTAAGAGAGGACAAAGTCCTATCTACTATGGATGCTATTAAAAAGGTAAGTTATCTACCAGCTAAAAGAATGGAATCGGCTGCACCACAAATGAGATATAAAGGTAGAATTGAAATTGGTGCTGATGCAGATATTACAATATTTGATCCAAATACTATAATAGATAAATCTACAGTCAAAGATACTTCTAAACCTTCCATTGGTGTAGAATATGTTATTATAAACGGAGCAATAGTCAAAAATAAAGATGGTATAGTAAATGGAGTACACCCTGGGAAACCTATAAAATCCTATTTTGTAGATAAAATTCCCGAGGAGGAAACCATACCCTTTAGTATTAAATTAAATAATAATGATGAACAAAAATTAAATAATATATATAAAATAGATGGACAAGAGTACATTCCCATAGATGAATTGGCTACTTATCTAAATATTAATATGGAAAACAATATTAACGGTGAAATTATCCTTAAAGATAATGGACAATTTGAGATAGGAAATAATAAAGCCAAAATTGATAATAAAGAAATTATATTAGATTCTGAACCAATTATTTACAAATCTAATGTATACATTAATATAAATGATATAGAAAAACTATTAAATGAAGATTATAAATTTCAATTAAATGAAGGCGAAATTTTATTGGAATACACAGCCAGTACACCAGAAGCAGAAGTAGAAAATAAAGAAGAAGAAAAAACAGAAAATAATAAAAAGTCCTTAGTTATACCCTATTTATTTGCTATTGTTTTAATTGGAATTGTATTGGTGTTGTTTAAACAAAACAAAGATTGATTTTATGATATAATGTATTTACAATTTTATTTGAAAGGATAAATATATGAAAATTGATTTTAGCTATAATAAAAAAAATATAGATTATGTTTCAGGATACTTTTTCAAGGGAAAAAGTTATAGATGTTCCTATGTAAGATATAATTCTCTTTATAGAAATCCTGCACCTGGTACAGAAAAAGTAGAAATGTATTTTTTCCAACCTAAAAAAGAAATTCGAGCCTCTACTTTAATTCTCCATGGACTAGGTAGTAGAAATATTAAATTTTTTCTATGGCTAGGCCCCCATTTAGCCAATGCAGGTGTTAGCTCTACTATATTAATATTGCCTGGAAACTATACTAGAGTCGAAAATAATTCTATGAGTGGTAGGTCCTATTTATATCCTGATTTAAATATTATGTATCAATTTTGGGAACATGGTGTAGTAGATACCTTAACTACTATAGATCTATTAGAACAAGAAGGCTTTTGGAAAAAGAATAATATAATCTTAGGATACTGTTTAGGTGGAATGCTTTCCACTATGGTAGGTGCCATAGATAAGAGAATTACGCATCTCTTATTTATGACTACTGGAGGGCATATGCCTAGAATAATCCATCAATCTCCTGCTACAGCTTTTGCTAGAAGAATGATGGAAAAAGGGTTTAAAACAAGCTATAATCTTTCTGATATGAATGTATTATATGATATTTATGATAAACAATTTCCTATGGTAAAAAAAATGAGTTTAGAAGAAATAGTTTCTAATGAAGATATTCATCCTTTATTTAAAATAGACCCTATTTCTTATGCCCATTTATTAGATATGAAAAAAGTAACTTTTATAGATGCTTATTTTGATTCTACATTACCTGTAAAATCTAGAAAAGCATTATATGATGAAATGTATGGTGCCAATAGGAAAGTTTTACCCATATCACATGTAAATTGGTTGCCCTTTGGCTATCCAGTAGCTAAATATATACTGCATAAATTAAATATAAATGCAAAAGAGGCTAAAAAGGCATTATTGACTAGAGAATATATTGGAAATCCTTTGGAAAAATAATTTTAGGAGAGAAATATGAATAGATTTCGTGAAAAATTTAAAATGTCTTATTTTGTAGCTAATAAAGTTTATCTTTTTCTTTTGTTTATTTTTCTTTCAATTGAAGATTTGACTTTAGGATTTTATTATTTTTTAATTTCTCTATTTGTATATACTTGGAAGGTCCTTCGCTCCAAGGTTCCCATAGATGTAGATGAAGAATTTCATCCTGAGACTTATGTCTATAAAGAAACTGCCAAAAGAGAGTTAAAATTAGATATTTACTATCCTAATAAATATAGTGATAAATATCCTCTAGTGTTTTTTTGTCATGGCGGAGGCTGGATTTCTGGATTTAGGAATCAGCCTAATAATGTATCTTGGTGTAGCTTCTTAGCTTCTAAAGGATTTGCCGTTGTTAGCATTGACTATAGATATGGCTATAAAAATAATATGGAGGATATATTATTAGATTATACAGATGCATTGGAATATGTGAAAAAAAATAGTACTACATTGTCCATAGATAAAAACAATATTGTACTAATGGGACTATCTGCTGGTGGACATTTGTCTTTACTTTATTCTACCTATCATACTTATAATAATAATGTGGAAAGAATGGCTGGAATTAAAGGAGTTGTAGCTTATTATTCTCCTACAGATTTAAACCAAATTTTTATATCAGAAAATAAATCCCTATTTGCTAAATTTGCCACTAGACAAACTTTAAAAGAATCACCTGTAAATGAGAACAATTTATATGATTATTATTCTCCAGCTAATTGGCTTAGTAAAAATATGATACCTACATTATTAGTTCATGGTAAATTAGATACTACAGTTCCTTTTAAATCCTCAGTGGATTTTGCTAAAAAATTAAAGTCCCTTAATATAGAATATGTTTTCTTAGTTCATAAAAATGGCGGGCACTCTTTTGATACTAAGGTAGAAGATATGTCCACTGTAAATATATTAGAAAAAACAACTAGATATATTAGAAAAGTGATAGAAAATTAGGTGGTAAAATGAAGATTACAAAAATTGAAAGTCAAAAAAATCAAGATAGAGTTAATATTTATATAGATGGAGAATTTGCCTTTGGACTTATGGCTGAAATTCAGTATAAATACGATTTATCTAAAGGCATGGAAATTAATAAGGAATATATAGATAAGGTTTTATTGGAAGAAGAACAAGCTAAAGCTAATGACCAAGCCTTAAGATTTTTAACTTATAGACAAAGATCAAAAAAGGAAATAATAGATAAATTAAAGAAAAATGGATTTAGTGAAAATATAATTGAAAATACCTTATTGTATTTAAAAGAATACAATTTAATAAATGATTTAGAATTTGCTGAATCCTTTGCTAAGGATAAAATAAACCTAAATGGCTTTGGACCAAAGAGAATTAAATACGACTTGTATAAAAAAGGAATTTCTAATGATATTATTCAAAAAGTTCTAGAAGAAGATAAAGATGATGAATATAGTAGGGCTTTAGAATTAGGTAAAAAGAAACTTACATCCTATAAAAATGACGATAAAAATGCTAAATACAGAAAATTAGGTGGATTTCTTCAAAGAAAAGGTTATTCCTATGAATGCGTATCTAAAGTATTAAGGGAATTGGTGAAATAAATGTGCTATGTATATATATTAGAATGTAATGATAAAACCCTATATACTGGTTGGACAGTAGATATAGACAATCGATTAAAAGTTCATAATGAAGGCAAAGCTTCTAAATATACTCGTAGTAGACTTCCTGTAAAACTAGTATATTTAGAAAAATATAATAATAAGATTGAAGCTCAAAAAAGGGAATGGCAAATAAAGCAGTTCACAAGAGATGAAAAGCTAGAGCTTATAGAAGGAGATCCTTCGCTACGCTCAGGAGGTGGTTTTATGGCTAATTTTTTTGAAAAAGTAGAGGCTAATCCTATTATTGCTGCTGTAAATGATTTAGAACGATTAGATGAAGCACTGGATTCCCCCTGCGAAAGTATTTTTTTACTTACTGGCAATATTTTTAATCTAAAGGAAATTGCCCATAGGGTAAAATCTAAAGACAAAGGATTATATATAAATGCGGATTTAATTGATGGATTTTCAAAGGATACTTGGGGATTAGAGTATATTGTGAAAAATATTCATCCTGATGGCATTATAACTACCAAATCCAATCTTATAAGAATGGGTAAAAATTTAAATACATTTACTATACAAAGATTGTTTATTTTAGATTCTATGTCTCTGGAAGAAGGTATTGAATCTATTTATAACATTAGACCTGATGCTATAGAGATTTTACCGGGAGTTATGCCTAAAATAGTGAAAAAAATATATGAAGAGACCAAAATTCCCATAATTACAGGTGGGCTAATAATGGACAAGGAAGATGTAATTTCCAGCTTAAATGCAGGTGCTATAGCTGTATCTACTAGCAATAAAAAAGTATGGTATATATAAAAACGGATAGTAAACTATCCGTTTTATCTTTTTATTCTTCCTCCCAATCCATAGATCTCTCTACTGCTTTTTTCCAGCCTTTATAAAGTTTTTCCTTTTCCCTATCTTCCATTTCTGTTTCAAACACTCTATCTACATTCCATCTCTTGGTTATCTCATCTTTATCAGACCAAAAACCTACTGCCAGACCTGCTAAATAAGCTGCACCTAATGCTGTGGTTTCGGTTATTTCTGGCCTATGAACTGGAACTCCTAATATATCAGATTGGAATTGCATTAAAAAATTATTAGCAACAGCCCCGCCATCTACTCTTAATTCCTGTAGATCTATTTGGGAGTCTTCTTCCATGGCCTCTAGTACATCTCTAGTTTGATATGCAATAGACTCTAAAGCAGCCCGAATAATATGATTCTTATTCACACCTCTAGTCAGTCCAACTATAGCACCTCTAGCATACATATCCCAATAAGGGGCACCTAGTCCTACAAAGGCAGGAACCAAATATACTCCATTATTATTTTTTTCTTTAAGTGCAAAATATTCACTATCACTGGCATCTGTTATTAAATGTAATTCATCCCTTAACCATTGAACAACAGCACCAGCTACAAATATACTACCCTCTAAGGCATATTCTATTTTACCATCTACTCCCCAAGCTATAGTAGTTAAAAGGCCATTTTTTGATATTACTGCCTCTTCTCCTGTGTTCATTAACATAAAGCATCCAGTACCATAGGTATTCTTAGCCATTCCAGGCTCAAAACAGGCTTGGCCAAACAAGGCTGCTTGTTGATCTCCTGCTATTCCCGATATTGGTATTTCTGCACCACCTAGTGTATTGGGATCTGTTACTCCATATATTTCACTACTAGATTTTACTTCTGGAAGCATTGATGTAGGTATTCCTAATTCTTCCAGCATTCTTTCATCCCATTTTAATTCTTTTATATTATAAATCATTGTCCTAGAAGCATTACTATAATCCGTCACATGGATTTTCCCTCTAGTTAAGTTCCAAATTAACCAAGTATCAATATTTCCAAATAGTAATTCTCCTCTTTCAGCTTTCTCCCTAGCACCTTCTACATTGTCTAGTATCCATTTGATTTTAGTTCCAGAAAAATAAGCATCTATTACAAGACCAGTGTTTTCCCTTACATAATCTTCTAAACCTCTAGCCTTTAAATCATCACAAATATTTGCAGTTCTCCTACATTGCCAGACTATAGCATTATAAATTGGTTTTCCCGTGTTTTTATCCCAAACTATTACAGTTTCTCTTTGATTTGTAATTCCAATAGCTGCGATTTCTGTAGGTCTAATTCCTGCCGTTTCTAATACTTCCCTTAAAACTCCAGATTGTGTACCCCAAATTTCCATAGGATCATGTTCTACCCAACCAGGTTTTGGATAAATTTGAGTAAACTCCTTTTGAGCAGTTTTAACAATTTTTCCTTCATGGTTAAAAATTATTGCCCTAGAACTAGTAGTACCTTGATCTAAGGCCATAATGTATTCTTTTACCATATTGCCTTCCCCCTTACCATGGGGATATGTCCCCTATTTAAACTATTTTTTTATCTCAATTCCACCGTTTTTTATAAATTCCTCTTCCCAAATTGGTGCATATCTACCTATTCCCCATTCCAGCATTATAACCTTTTCAGTAGGTTCTAATTGTAACTTTGTCAAAGGAATATCGCTTATATACCCATTTTCTATGGTATAGACTAAAATATTATTGTGTGTAATTATTAATATTATGTCCTCATTTGGCGATGTAAAAGCATCTACTGCCTCTGGTACCTTGGCTTTAATTGCATTCCAAGGGACAGATAATTGATCAAAATGCACTACCTCTTTTGGTGGTATGGCACGAATATTAAAATCTTTATAACTATAGTTTCCATTATCTAGAAAATTAACTCTTCCTTTAAATATCCAATGGCCATTTCGCCTAGATAAACTAAAACTTTCTTCATCAGGTGTTAAATCTATAGTACTATCTTTAAACTGTTCATCTTTAGCTAAAATTTCTTTATTTGCCTCTTCCAAAAATGAAGTTTTTCCAATTTCTCCTGCAATATCTGATATTTTCATAGGATTTCCCTTTTCTAAATTATCTATAGGATGAAATTCTAAAGTTCTTTCTTCCCTTTCTAAATAATTGATTGATTCTAAAGAAATATAATCATTCCCAACATAAAGTATATTTTTAAGACTCTTACCCATTAATTTATCGTCTTCTTTATCTAAACCTGGTAAAATTAATTTACCATCCTCATCACGAGCTACAAATTCCATTATTTCTTCATTTACAATCTCTTTGCTCTTTTGCCCCGAAACTGCTTTTTTTATAGGAAATATGGATATATCATCTTCTACTGTTTCCTTACCATTTATTCTATCTACAGCTAATTTCCAAAATCCCGTCTTCCTTGGGAAAAATATATCCTTCATTCCATATACTCCCATTACGTTTTTATTTTGGGTTCTAATTAATAGGGTTCTATAATTCCACTTTTCTAAATTATCCCTATCGCTATCCCTATCTGTAGATTTTAAACCTATTAGCACACTGGATTTTAATATATCACTGGATTCTAAATTTGTAGTTCGAAGTATTGCTTTTTCACTATAATAATATTCTGCTAGTTTTTCTTCCCTAACCTTTGGTGAAACCAATTTTAAATAGAAAAACACTCCATCTATATATGCAATTATGGAATCATCAGACTCCTTAATAAATTCATAAAAAAATTGGTCTTCTCCAGTAATAGAGACTATTTGTATTTTATCCTCTTTTATATCTAAAAATTTGGGATTAGTTTTATATTGATAAATTAAATAATCTATTGGCTGTACATTTTTAATTTTATATACTGGTTCTACACAGTATTCATCTCCTATGCCCACTAAATCTTCATGAAAAAAAGCTTCTTTTCCCAAATAGGTCTTAGCAGTATTCTCATCCATGGAACTGATATTTCCCATTTTATAATCCTCTATTACCCATTCTCCATAAATTGGTGGTTTAAGATTTTGTGGAGCCTTAATAGTTTCAGATATTTCAGTGCTTTCAATATTGCAAGATGTAAGCATAAATAATACCATTATTAACATAATTAGGGCTATAAACCTTTTCATTGTTCCTCACCTTCCTTTGGAAGAAATACAGACATTTTTGTACCCTTATTTAATTCACTTTCTACTTCTATAACCCCACCATGCAATTTAACTATTTCATCGCAAATGGATAGCCCTAATCCACTATGGGATTTGCTGCTTTTCCCCTTATAAAACTTATCCTTTACATAGGGCAAATCTTCTTTAGAAATCCCTATCCCTGTATCCTTTACCTGAATTAATATTCCATCTTCTACTAGATTGCAAGTTAAATTTACACTACCTCCATCTGGAGTAAATTTAAAGGCATTGTCCAGTAAATTTATTAATACCTGTTTTAATCTATTTCCATCAGCCACTATATTAGGTAATTCAGAATCATAAGAATAGTTAAAATCTAAATTTCTTTCCCTAGCTTTAGGCTTAAGTTGTTTGCCCACCTGTTCTACTAAATCTTTCATGTCTACTACTTCTTTATCTAGACTTATCCTACCAGATACAAATCTAGAAAAATCCAAAAGTTCCTCTACCATACTAGTCAATCTATCGGATTCCTTTTCTATTATTTCCAATCCATCTAATAATAGATCTTCATCCCTTAATTCTTGGGATTTTAAAGTGATAGCCCAGCCCTTTATAGAAGTTAGAGGGGTTCTTAGTTCATGGGAGACAGAAGAAATAAAATCATTTTTCAATTGTTCCTTTTTAATTAATTCTTCTGCCATGTAATTTAAAGTATCTGATAGTTTTCCTATTTCATCATCAAAACGTTTTTCGTTCCTAACCTTTAATTGCCCATCAGCCATTTTTTCCGCCACCTTAGTTACTTCTTCTAGCGGTTTTACTATGGTATTGGCCAAAAATATACTAACTACACCAGAAATTAAAATAACAATAATTCCTACTGCTAATAATATTTTAGCTATATTCCCTATAATTTCATTAGTCTCCTCTAGTGTAGTAACAAATCTTAATATGCCAATAGTTTCTCCTTCAACTACTATGGGTTGAGATACAGCCATTATAGGGAAATCAGAATAGTCTACATTCCCAGTCCAAACTCCTTTTTTCCCTTCCTTGGCACTAATAATATCACTAGTTTGAACAGCATCTACTGAATGATAAGCCCCTATGGAATCCATTAATACTCTTCCATCTAAATCCAAGATTAGAACCTGTGCTGTAGTCTGATGCCAAAATACATCCACGTCATCTATGACAATATCCTGCAAATTTGTGGAGGAAAAGTATTTAGAATAAAAGTCTGCAGAGAACATTATTTGATTAGAAAGTATATCTTCCACAGCTTTATAATAATATTGTTTTGCTGCATTTACTAAAAAAACTTCTAATATTAATACAGAAATCACTATAACTAACATAAAATTTCCCACTAATCGGGTTCTAATACTAGTTTTCATTATTTTCTCCTAAGGCTCTTTTCCATCTATATCCTATTCCCCATACTGTTTCAATATATTTAGGATCACTTGGATTATTCTCTATCTTAGATCTTAGTCTCCTTATATTTACATCTACAATCTTAGAATCTCCTATAAAATCCTCTCCCCAGATTAAATTTAAAATTTCGTCTCTACTAAATGCCTTCCCTGGGTTTTCCACAAATAGTCTCATAATGGAAAATTCTGTAGGAGTTAATTCCACATCTTCATTATCTTTAAAAAACCTTCTAGCATATTTATCCATTTTAAAAGGTCCATCTATTATTATATCTGATTGATTAGATTTGGGTTTTTCCATTCTTCTAACTAAAGACTTTACCCTAAGTACTAATTCTTGGGGATTGAATGGTTTTACCATATAATCATCGGTACCATATTCCAAACCCATAATCTTATCTATATCCTGAGATTTTGCAGTAAGCATAATTATACCTATTTTTGAAAATTCTTCCCTTAAGATTTTACAAACCTGAAAACCATCTATCCCAGGCAACATAATATCTAATAATACCACATCTATTTCTTCATTTCGAACAATTTCCAGTCCTTCTTCTCCACTACCGGCTTCCCAAACCTTAAATCCACTTCCCTCTAGATTAATTTTGACAAACTTTCTTATATGTTCCTCATCTTCTACTATCAAAATTCTATTATTTGACATATCTTTAACCCCCATTATATTAAAATAATTGCTGTTTATAATATACAGCAATTATTTTAGAACTTCAAATTCATAACCACTTTGTTGTAAATACTCTATTATTTCTGGTAATGCATCAACAGTGGTTTGTTTGCCTCCCATATCATGCATTAATATGACTAATTCTTTTTGCCCATTAATAGTGCTTTTTAATCTTTGAACTAATTTATTTTTAGGAAGACTCTTCCCCTCTGCGTCTCCATTTAATGCATTCCAATCATAATAATTATAGCCATTATCAACTACTGCCTTTCTAAAAGAGGCTTTTTGTTGGCCAAAGGAACCTCCTGGAAATCTAATAATATTAGATTCATAACTGTCCCCTAATATATTCTTTAATACTTTTTCTGTAGTTTTTAATTCATTTAAAAAATTTGTAGTATTACTATATATATGTTTGTAAGAATGAGAATAGCTATGATTTCCTATTCCATGGCCAGATTCATCTATTCTTTTAATTAAATCTGGATGTTTTTCAGCTAAATTACCTATTACGAAAAATGTAGCCTTTACATCATATTCATCTAAGATATCTAAAATCTGTGGTGTTACATTGGTAGAAGGTCCGTCATCAAAAGTTAAGTAGGCAACTTTTCTATTTTTATTTTCCTCCTGTCTTTGCTTTTCCTCCCTTTCTCTTTCCAATTCCAATTGGGCTTTTTCAACTTCCTCTGCCTCAATTAGATCTTTTTCATGTTGGAGTGCCACATTTACAGGGGATTTTTCTGAAATTAAGGATATGCTTTCGGATAAATTCCCAGCCTCTACTACACCTGATACATGCCTAAAGTTATATTTTTGAGAGGTTTTTATAAAAAACAAGGAGAATATTATTATAAATGCAATAATATATTTTCTTCTTTGCCTTCTCTTTTTTAGTCTTGCTTTTTTTGTCATAGAAACCACTCCTTGTAAATGATTATGCTTAATAATTATATTATTATTATATCTATATATAGGATACTATATTAATGAAAAAAATGCATTACAATTTCGTAAATAAGTATTTACAATAAGGTAACAAAAGTTGGATTTAAATTTAAAAAACTACTTATTACCTATTTATCCGAAAGTTGAAAAAAGCCATCCTGAACCGTAGGTGAAGGATGACTTTTTTTTTTTAAGAAACTAAATCTTTAAATTGTAAATTGCATAAATGAAAGTATATTCCCTGTTTTTCAATTAATTCTTCATGGCTGCCTCTCTCTTCTATTCCCTCATTGGTCAAAACTATAATTTCATCTGCATTTTTTATAGTAGATAATCTATGGGCAATTATTAAAGTAGTTCTATTCTTTGCCAAATCATTTAAGGATTCTTGAATTAAAACTTCTGTTTCATTATCTAATGCTGAAGTTGCCTCATCTAATATTAAAATTGGTGGATTTTTTAGAAATAATCTAGCTATAGAAATTCTTTGTTTTTGTCCACCAGATAATTTGACCCCTTTTTCACCAACATAGGTATCATAGCCATTAGGTAGTTCCATTATAAAATCGTGAATTCTAGCATTTTTGGCTGCTTCAATTATATCTTCCCTAGATTTATCTGGATCCCCATATAGAATATTGTCCGCTATGGTTCCAGTAAATAAAAATACATCCTGCTGAACTAATCCAATATTTCCCCTAAGGGATTTTAATTTAATATCCTTTATATCTATGCCGTCTATTGCTATTATTCCATCATTTACTTCATAAAATCTAGGTATTAAATGGCACAATGTAGTCTTTCCACCACCAGAAGGTCCTACAATTGCAATAGTTTTACCTGCTTCTATACTCAAATTTAAATTGGAAAGCACCCTATTCTCCCCATTGGTATAACTAAAGGAAACATCTTTAAATTCAATATCTCCTTTTACATCTTCCAATTCTATGGCATTTTCACTATCTTTTATACTAGGTTCTATATTCATCACTTCCATAAATCTTTCAAAACCTGTCATACCTTCCTGGTATTGCTGAATAAAATCTGCTAGTCTTCTAATAGGCTGCATAAAGAAGTTTACATATAATATATAGGTTAATAAATTCCCTACACTTATATATTTAAGATATACAAAATATCCTCCTATAGATATGACTAATAGATTTAATATATTTGTCATTAAACCAATACCCGCTGCAAATTCTGCCATAGCTTTATAGGATTCTTTTCTAGCATCTCTATATAAATTATTATAGGTACCAAATTTTTCTATTTCATAATCCTCATTGGTAAAGGATTTAGCCACACGAACCCCAGAAATACTATTTTCTAATTGAGCATTTACATCTGCAATTTCTTTTCTAACTTGGCGGAAAGAATCTTCCATTTTCTTTCTTTTAGATATGGTAAACCAAATTATTAATGGTATAGATGCATATATTATTGCGGTTAATCTCCAATCGATTCTAATTAACATAATAAAAGAACCAATCAACATTACAGCAGAAATAAATAAATCCTCTGGACCATGATGCGACAATTCTGTTATATCCCTTAAATCGTTCACAAGTCTAGACATTATATGACCTGTTTTGGTATTATCATAATAGCTAAAGGGTAGTGTTTGTAAATGGCTAAATAGGTCTCTTCTCATATCGTGTTCCATATAAACTCCTAGTACATGCCCCCAATAAGATACTATATAATAACTGACATATCTTAGTATGAACAAAACTATCATAAATATTGTCCATTTAAGTAATAAGTCCATTCTACCTGCTGGAATTATATTATCAACTATATTTCCAGATACCATGGGAAATACTAAATCAAATATGGATATCAAAAAAGCAAAAAACATATCTATAAAAAATAGTTTTTTGTGTGGTTTATAATAGGATATAAACTTTTTTAACAAATTTTGTCCCCCTTTCAAATAATATCTTCATTTTATTTCGACTGTCTAACAATCTTCCTAGGCCATATTATATCATTAGTATTTCTTTTTTTCAAACATAATATATAATAAAGGTCATGGAATATAACCAACTTAATTGCAAAACTAAATTAGACCCCTTTTTGCATTGCAGTCTAATTTAGTT
>DAIMNI010000120.1:0-3179 GCA_036720245.1 Tissierellia bacterium
TTAAAAAATTAAAGAATAAAGGACTATCAATAAGACAAATAGAGAGACTAACGGGGATTAGCTTTAGTGTAATAAGAAGGATATGACACAAGAGAACCGTCCCTTTGTGTCTTAGAAAGAGAGGCAAAATATGAAGGCAAACAATTGGGGAATAATAGGCACTTGGAGAATGGCACTAGAAGGAATAGTAAAGGCAGAAGAATTATTAAAAAATAATGGCTCATCTTTAGATGCTATTGAAATTGCAGTAAAAATGGTAGAGGACCATCCAGAATATAGATCTGTAGGTTATGGGGGATTACCAAATCGTGAATGTGAGGTGGAATTAGATGCAGCTTTTATGGATGGGGACAATCTTTCAATTGGTGCTATTGGAGGCATTAAGGGTTTCAAAAACCCCATATCTATTGCAAGAAGCCTTATAGATGATGAACACAATATATTCTTAGTAGGACAAGGCGCTGAGAAATATGCAGATAAAGTGGGTTTTGAGAGAAGGAATATGCTTACTGATTATTCAAAAGAACAGTGGGAAAAAAGAATAAGTGAAAGTAGAAAAACAAAATATATGCCCTACGATGGTCATGATACTGTAGGGATAGTTGGACTAGACCAAAATGGGAAGATGGTCGTTGCCACATCTACAAGTGGATTATTTATGAAAAAACCTGGGAGGATTGGAGACTCACCTTTGTCAGGCTCAGGTTTTTACGTAGATAGTCGAATTGGGGGAGCTAGTGCTACTGGATTAGGAGAAGATATAATGAAGGGGTGTATATCCTATGAAATAGTCCGTCTTATGGAAGAAGGGCACCATCCGCAGGAAGCTGCAGAAAAGGCTGTTTATACACTAAATAAAAAATTAATAAATAGAAGGGGCAAATCTGGGGATATTTCCGTAGTTTGTATGAATAATAAAGGTGAATGGGGCGTGGCTACAAATATAAATAGTTTTTCCTTTGTAGTAGCTACTGATTTGAAAGAGGCTACTGTATATATAGCCTCATGTAATAATGGCAATATTAAATATAAAAAAGCAAGCCAGGAATGGATTAATTCTCATACAGAATAAAATTTATATTTCAATAAGCCTAAAATTAATAAATGTAATGGATAAAATATATAAAATAACCATTTAGAATTTTTACTGCCTCCAGCTTTTCCATTATATTGCTTAAGTAGGGGTATAGCCAAAAGAATTCCAATATGAAATATTTGCTGATACCAATTACTATTATTAATAAGCATTATCAAGGGGGATATTATTACTGGAATTGAAATCATGACAAAATTTGATATTTGGCTTTTAAAATCGCCATGGTTTATTCCAAAAAACAATATCCATAATACTGTTATAAAACTCCAATCTCCTGGTATAGCTATGATACAAATTAGTATTATTAGGACAATTTTTAATTTTTGGTTTATTTTTTCGCTATTCCATACGATTAATGAAACTAATCCAAGAAAAAGAGTGTACATAACACTTGTTTGAATTTCAAATTGAAATCCATTAGTAAAGGAAATAGGCAATTTGCCATTCATAAAATAGTAGTAGGGAATATGTGAGATTATGGCAAAAATTCCAAGTCTTGAGGCGTATTTTTTTACATTACTAGTGTGGTAATACCCCTCTGATATAAAATAGGACATAATAGGTGCTGTAATGCGACCAATTATATGCATTATTTGCCCTAAAATAGTTCCCATTGGAACAAATGCCCAAGCTATGTGATCAATTAGCATTGCAATAATAGCTATGATTTTTAGATTATATGTAGACAAGCCAATTCCATTATTTTTGTCCTCTGTATTTTCCATAGAACACCTCTTTCATATAAATTTTAATATATAATTTCATGCTATTATAATACCATATGATTCCACTTTTGAAAATGGATACATAAACTTTTCATAATAAAAATAGGCTACTGACTTTCAGCAGCCTAAAAATTTAAGGCAATAACACAAGGTAACAGTTCTCTTGTGTTGTTATTACATCTAGCTTTTGACACAAGAGAACCGTCCCCTTGTGTCAAAGGTTAAATTATTTTCTAAGACGATTTTCTAAATCTATTAGCTGCTTTTCCAATTCTTTGGGAAGTTTATCGCCATATATTTTGTAATATTCTTTTATAGATTCAACTTCTTTCAACCATTCATCCCTATTTACTTCTAGTAATTTTTCCATATTTTCTTCACTTATATCTAAACCATCAGCATCTATGGCATCTGGGCTAGGCATATATCCAATAGGGGTTTTGACAGCTTTACCTTCACCTGAAATTCTTTCAAATATCCATTTTAACACACGGCTATTTTCTCCAAATCCAGGCCATAGCCAGTGTCCATTTTCATCTTTTCTAAACCAATTTACATAGAAGATTTTAGGCAGATTATTAGGAGTTGTTTTATTTCCCATATCTAACCAATGTTGCAAATAATCTCCCATATGGTAGCCACAGAATGGCAACATGGCAAATGGATCACGGCGAACTTTACCAATATTATCAGATATTGTAGCTGCTGTAATTTCGGAGCCCACAATAGAACCCATAAATATTCCATGGGCCCAGTCAAAGTTTTCGTGAACTAAGGGAATAGTGCTTGGCCTTCTTCCACCAACTAATATTGCAGATATGGGCACTCCATTAGGATCTTCCCATTCAGGGGCTATAGATGGGCATTGGTTTGCAGGAGCAGTAAATCTAGCATTTGGATGTGCTGCTGATTTGGTATCCTGTGGAGACCAATCATTTCCTTGCCAATCCACTAGATGTTCAGGAGCATCATATCCTATACCCTCCCACCAAATATCCCCATCATCGGTTAAGGCTGTATTAGTATAAATAGTGTTTTTTTCTATAGTGGCCATTGCATTGGGATTAGTCTTTTTTGAGGTTCCAGGAGCAACACCAAAGAATCCAGCTTCAGGATTTATTGCATATAGCCGTCCATCTTCTCCAAATCTCATCCATGCAATATCATCCCCAACGGTTTCAATTTTCCAGCCAGGAATAGTAGGTATTAGCATGGCAAGATTAGTTTTACCACAGGCACTTGGGAAAGCACCAGTAATATATTTTACTTCTTTTTCTGGACTTGTGATTTTTAGAATTAACATATGTTCAGCCAACCAGCCTTCATCTCTAGCTTGAACAGATGCAATACGTAGAGCA
>DAIMNI010000029.1:0-11011 GCA_036720245.1 Tissierellia bacterium
GTGCATTAAAAGGTGACTTTTTTATTTAAAAGTTTTGACGCTTATATCATACTATTGTTCTATAATATTTTACATAACCATTTCCAAATAAAAATTTTATATTAGTTTCTCCAAAATAATACCATCCTATAATAGTGGAAAATGCAAAGAAAAACAATACAATTGCTATAAAAGCTGCTCCAATATTTGGTCCAATACCACTAAATCCAACTTCAAAGGCTTTTTGACTAAGTTCAGGTCCAGTAAGGCCTGTATCCATTACACCTGTAGTTAAAATTACTAGGGCAGTAAGAGTGCATACTACACCAGTGTCTATAATAACTCCTAATATTGCCAGAAGCCCTTGTTTAACAGGATCATCTACTTTAGCAATTGCATGTGCATGAGGGGTAGAACCCATTCCTGCTTCATTGGAAAATAGTCCTCTTGCTACACCATATCTAATGGATTCCTTAATAGTTACACCTACGGCTCCACCTACTACCGCCTTTGTATTAAATGCACCATTTATTATAGCTTTAAATGCTGGCCCAATGTTTTCAGCATGTAAAAATATTATAATAAGAGTTCCAATTATATAAAGAGCTGCCATAAAAGGCACTATTTTTTCGGTAAATGAACCTATTCTTTCTACTCCACCTGCAAATATTAAATATGCGAGAATTGCCACCACTATTCCTGTAATAATAGTTGGTATATTGAAAGCATTGTTTATAACTAATGCCATAGAATTAGATTGAACCATATTGCCCATAAAACCTAGTGCTAGAATTATAGCCACTGAGAAAAATCCAGCTAGGAAATTACTATTTAGACCATATTTCAAATAATAAGCGGGTCCACCAACTAATTCCCCATTGTCAGTTTTTCTAAACAATTGGCCAAGTATTGCTTCGGCGAAAATAGTTGCCATACCAAAGAAAGCGCTAACCCACATCCAAAATATTGCACCAGGTCCACCTGAAACCATGGCTGTAGCTACACCAGCAAGATTACCTGTTCCTACTTGGGCTGCTATGGCAGTAGCTAAGGATTGTAATGGAGATAATCCCACTTCTTCGGTTTTATCTTCATCTTCAGTTTCTGGTTTAGCAGTAACCTGTTTTATAGCAGTTTTAAGTTTGGTTACTTGAATAAATTTAAGCTTTATTGTAAAGAAAACACCTGTACCTAATAATGCTATAAGAAGTAATGGCCCCCATAAAACTTCGTTGATACTTTTGACATAGCCTAAAATTACATCACTATTCATTTTTAACCTCCTAAATTTGTTTTAATTCTGATTATAAACAAAGTTTATAATGGAGGTTACATAAGGTTTCAAAAAGTTACAGATTATTATTTGAAAAGTCCAAAGTTATTCATGTAAACTATAGAAGACCATTCCATCTATAAATTTTTTTAAATTCACTGTGCCTCTTTTTTTAGACTTACCTCTAATATAATCCATTTCTAATTTTATCTGTTCAAAACTATATAGTCCATTAGAATATTCTACAAAAACTTCATTCATATAATCCTCTAGGCCTAAATTGGCCAAATTAGATAATCCAACAGCAGCAGTTCTTCGGATTCTTTGTTCCATGGATTTATGGTTATCTGTAAATTTTGACAAAAGTTCTGCAATAGTGAAATCCTTCATGGATTTATTATTTTGAATTAAATAGGATATAATATCCACAATATCCTGGCAGCCAGATTCTCCAATAATGCCTACCTTTTGCATAATCTTGATAATTTTTTCACCTAGGTTTTCGCTACTTGAAACCCCAATATCTTCTATATCTTTGATTTTTACAAGTTTTTGAATTTCTTTTATTGCATTTCCCATTTGTATTTTTTCAATTACTTTTCTAATTACATTATCAATTTCTAAAGCATTAATAGGCTTGTTTATATAATATTCCACACCATATTCATAGGCTTTACCAATCATATCTTTAGATGAAACCTGAGAAATCATTATAAATTGGATATTAGGTCTGATGCCTTTTATATCTTTTATTAAATTTAGCCCATCTTTTCCTGGCATTAACAAATCGACCAATATTATATTGGGATTTAATTCTAAAATTTCCCCTTCTCCTTCAATGCCATTTTGTGAGTATCCAATTACATTGCCTAAATTTCTTTCTCTTATAATTTGTTTTAAAATATTTATAATATTTATATCATCTTCTACAATATAAATATCCATTATTCCTCCACCTCCAAAGATTCTCGGGGAATTTCTATTATAAATTCTGTACCCTTGTTTAATTTTGAATAAACTTTAATATTTCCATTTAATTTATTTACTACTATATCCTCAGCAATATTTAAACCTAGGCCTCTATTTATATTGCCTGTATTATAATCAATTTTAGTAGAAAAGCCAGAGGAGAATATATATTTTAAATCCTCTTCTCTAATGCCAATACCATTATCTATAATTTTAAAAATATAATCCTTTTCATTGCCTTCCTGAACAAATAAAATTTTTCCTTTTTCCATATTTCCTATAGCATCTACTGAATTTACTAAAAGATTTCTAAAAATAGAAATAAGATAAAAATGAGAGGAAGTGAGAAAATTTTCTTCCAATTGAAATTTAACTTTTCCATCTATATTCTCTGCCTTAATCAATTTTGAAATCCCATCCTCTAAAATATTCATAATATCATAAAAGTACATATTTTTTTCATTAATACCTATTTCTGTAACGTCTTTCATTCCATGAAGTACTAAGGAATAGTCTTTTTTGATTTCATGGATATTCTTTGCAATATTTATAGCATCTTCCCCCCAGGTATCTAAATCTTTATTAGTACTAATTTTTTCATATAGTCCATAGGCTTCAGTCATTAGATTTTCAATATAATCCATATTTTTTTCCATTAAATATATTTCAGTTTTTAATCCAGAGGAAATCATTAGAAATTGCTTATATTTTTCCGCATTTTCTTTATTTAAAAGTATTATTCTATAATATTTAAGAGCATTTAATATAATCCAAACTATAAAGGCCCTAGAAAAGGCTACCAATATTAGGGTTTTCACTATATTATAGTCTAGAATTATTAATCCAATTTTATTTCTAATATACATTTCTGTACCATTGGCAAGTATATCTGTAATAAGGGCAGCGAAAAAAACTTTATTTAAATTATTAAAAAAACCTATTTTCATGAAAAAACTAACGGAAAGCCCAATTACAATATAAAAAAATATTTCAGGGAAATGGGATATAAATCCTTGAAGAAAATTTCCCCCATAGACAACAGAAACTAAAACCCTTAATAGACATACAAATATACCAGAAAAGATGCCAGTTACTATGGCATTTAAATCCCTATAGAAATAATAAATTATAAAAAAAGTGATAATTCCAGCAGAAACTGCAAAACCATTAGTAAATAGCATTAGATATATTTGTGAAGTAATGCCAATTATCATTATTGATAGCAGATGCTTTTTAGCTTTTTCCATATTTACACCTCAAGTTTTTAATACTTTAATTATACCATAAAAAATATTTTAGGATGGCTAAAAGCCATCCTTTATTAGTTCAATTCATTATGTTGATTTAAATAATCTAATCTTCCTTCTAAATATTGAAGATGATTATCTACTTCACATTTCATTTTTTCGTACATTTGTTTTGCTTGTGGGTCTTCAGTTGCCTGTGACATAGTAGCATAACAGCCTACTGCAGTTTGAGAAGCTGCTATTGCTTGTTGCAAATCACTTTGTACTGTCAAAAAATCACCTCCCTATCTAAATTAGGTTTCCCAAAAGAAAATATAAAATTCAAACATGAGAATTCTAAAAATATAGATTATTTTGGATACATATAATATAATAAAATTATAAGATAGAATTGGGGGGATAAAAGGACATAGATTTACAGCACTTATGGCAATATCAGGGATTATAATTTTAATTATTAGTGTTTTGATTTATAGTATAGCTGGTTGATACAAACCGCTTTTATATTTTGTTTGTGCTTTAAGGATATAAAATGATATAATAGAAAATGTACTGTTTTTTACTTAAATATATAAAAGGAGGTAAGACCATTATGAAAAAACAATTAAGTTTCGCTAAAATTGTAGCATTATTATCAATACCACTATTAGCTTTTATTTTATGGTATATATTTCTACCGGCATTCAATTTGCATTCCTTTGAATTTTGGATATATCTAATAGTTATTTTAATATATACCGCCATTATTTTAATTGTATTTAATAGAAAGTATTATAAATTTCTTATAATACCGGGAATTTTAATTGTATTATTAATTGTATTAAAATTGTCCTCTATGATAATATTTCATTCAAAAAAGTATGCAAATTTAATTAAAAGAGAAAACAGTTCTTTTGAAGAAGATATTAAAGAATCCTCATTTGAACAGGTCCCTACTGTAGATAGGGATACAGCTCAAAGATTAGGCAGTAGAAAAATGGGGGAAATGTTAGATTTAGTTTCCCAATATAATGTATCTAATGCTTATACTCAAATTAATTATAAGGATAAACCAGTGAGGGTTACTCCACTTGAGTATAATGGGTTCTTAAAGTGGTTAGGTAATAAAAGTGAAGGTATACCTAATTATATAATAGTAGATATGATAGATGGAAAAGTAGGGTTAAAGAAACTTGAAAACAATATTAAATACTCTAAATCAGATAAATTTTCAAGAAATATTTATAGACATTTAAGACAAAATTACCCTGTGGATATGTTTTATGAAATTAGTTTCGAAATAGACGAAGAGGGGACTCCATATTGGATAGCACCTGTATATCAGAATACAATTGCTTGGTTTGGGGGATTGGATGTAAAAGAAGTAATACTAACTAATGCAACAAATGGAGAAACTAGCAAATATAATATAGAAGATGTGCCAAAATGGGTAGATAGAATTTATAATGCTGATGAAATAATCAAACAACTTAACTGGAATGGAGGACTTCAATCAGGATTTTTTAATTCTTTATTTGCTCAAAAAGGAGTGCTACAAACAACTGAAGGATATAATTATTTAGCTATAGATGATGATGTATATCTATATACAGGTATGACTTCTGTAGGAACTGATGAATCTAATGTTGGCTTTGTACTTGTAAATTTAAGAACAAAGGATACTAAATTTTATAAAATGTCCTCAGCAGAAGAATTTTCAGCTATGAGAAGTGCTGAAGGAGCAGTGCAAGAAAAGGGTTATAAATCAACTTTCCCAATATTATTAAATATAGACAATAAGCCAACATATTTTATGTCCTTAAAAGATGAAGCAGGACTTGTTAAAATGTATGCATTAGTAGATGCACAGAATTATCAACAAGTATCCATTGGTACAACAGTAAATAATGTGGTAAGCACTCATATAGGTAGGGATATAAATGCACCTAAAACTGAAAAAGATGCTGAAGAGCCAACAGAAATTTTAAATATAAAAGGCAAAGTAATAAATATTGAATCCGTTGTAATTGATGGAGACACTCATTATTATATTATTTTAGATAATAATGATAATATATTTATATCAAATATTAATGTATCAGAAAAATTACCTTTTATAAAGATAGGTGATGAGATAGAAGTGGAATATTATGAAAAAGGTGGATTAAATCAGATAGTGAAACTAAAATAGACACAGGGGGACGGTTCTTCTGTGTTGTTCAAACGTTGGGGACAGGTACTTTCATTTGATTTCAAATGAAAGTACCTGTCCCCTTTGTTTGTCCTATATTTGATAATTTACAGCCTGTGCCATAAATAATTTATAATATAAGCTATCCTCTTTCTTCATTAAATTTGCATGGCTATCGAAATCTACTACTCCTCCGTTTTCAATTAAAAGAATTCTATCAGAAAAAGTACTACTTGACATTCTATGGGAAATATATATGGCAGTTTTGTTTTCTACCATAGAGTTAAAATGTTCATATATTTCTGCTTCTGCCAATGGGTCTAGGGCTGATGTAGGCTCATCTAATATAATTAGTGGTGCATCTTTATAAAGAGCCCTGGCTATGGCAACTTTTTGTTCTTCTCCACCTGATAGTTCTATGCCTTCATTATCATAGGCCTTTCCCATTAAAGAATTTAAGCCCTTGGGTAGGGAACTAATTTTTTCCCCTAAACCTACTTCTTCTATTAATTCCGTGATGTTTTCATCTTCACTATATTCTTCACAAGTAATATTTTCTCCTATAGTAAAGGCAAATAATTTATAGTCTTGAAATATTACAGCTATTTTTTCCATATAGGATTCATATTCATAATCATATATATTGTGCCCATTTACAAAAATTTCTCCAGAATTAGGTTCATAAAGGCGGCAAAGTAATTTAATTAAAGTAGTTTTACCTGCACCATTTAATCCCACAATGGAAATTTTCTCCCCAGCATTTATATCAAAGGAAATGTCTTTTAATACATATTTATCATTGCCCGGATATTTAAAGGAGATATTTTTAAAGGAAATAGAATTAATTTCATCTTCCATTTTCAATTCTCCACCATATTCCTTTGCTTCGGGTAATGAAACAAATTCCATAAATGGATCTAAGTACTCTAGCATTTGGAGGGTCATAGTTATAGTTTCTCCTAATTTTGTAGTGGTTTGGGAAAAATTAATTGCTGCATTTACATACATAGTAAAGGAACCAATACTAATCTTCGGTCCGAATTTTTCGCTAATAACCCTAATTCCTACATATCCATAGGAAAGACTTGCTTGTAAGACATTAATAATATTATACAATCCCTGAGTTTTTCCAAATCTATTATAAAATACTTGTAGTTCATCTATTAATTCTTGATTAAAATCTATTACCTTTTCGGTTAACATTGGAGACATATTATAAAGCCTAATATCTTTTTGTGGTTTATCTTGCCAGGCTAGACCTAGATAATAGCCATATTTTCTATTAATAGGAATTAAAGATTGGAAAAATTCATGTTGATATTTGGCAAAAGTGCTATATGCCCAAAGATTTAAGCCAATGGTTATTAGTAAAAGCACTACCAATACCCAAGATAAGGAAAATAATATTGCAATTAAACTAAATATGGTAATTACATCCCTTAATGTATTAGTTATTCCTAGGATAATATTTTCCAATGCACTTTGGTTATTTATGGCAAAAACTGCTCTTTCTTTTAAATCTAAATAATAGGGATTTTCCAAATAAGAAAATTCCACATTCATAATTTTACTTGCCATAATTTGGCTCATTTTTTCCTCTAATTTCATTCGCCCTATGGTTATTTGCTTTTTCATTATATTTTCTATAAATTTAAAAATTACATTAGATATGACTATTAAAGAACCTAAAATTAAAAGCAATTGAGGGTCTTTATTTCCCAATAGTTCATCTATTAAATATTTAGGTAGTATGATATTTACTACAATTCTAGCACTTTCCAATATGGCATTTACCAATAATAAAATAATATAGCCAGGGGATGCTTCCCAAGCAAGATCTAAAAATGATTTCATTTTTTTAAGCTGTTTCAACTGCTTCCCCTCCCTCTTGATAATATTTACCTTGAATAGTAAACATTTCATGATATTTCCCTTGCTTTTCCATTAGTTCCTCATGGGTTCCATATTCTATTAAACCAGTTTTATCAAATAAGGCTATGGCATCGCAAAATTTTGTACTAGATAGACGATGTGAAATATATATGGAAGTTTTATTTTCTACTAATTCACTAAAGTCCTTATATATTTCTGCCTCAGCTAGTGCATCTAGGGCTGATGTAGGCTCATCCATAATTACCATATTTCCATTTTTATAAAGTGCCCTTGCTATGGCTAGTTTTTGGTTTTCTCCACCAGATAATTCTGTTCCATTTTCATCTATAATTTTTAACATCATTTGATCTATCCCCTTAGGGAAGGAATTTACTTTTTCCTTTAGACCGACTTTATCTAAAACTTCATATACTCTATTATTGTCTATGTTTTTTGAAGTACAGGCCACGTTTTCTCCTAAAGTATAGGCTAAAATATTTACATCTTGAAATACTACAGAAAACATAGAGTAAAGTTCTTTTTTATTAAAATCTTTAATGGGAATACCATTAATTAATATTTCACCTTCATTTACATCATATAATCCCGTCATAAGCTTCACTAAAGTGGATTTTCCAGCTCCATTTAAACCTACAATGGCTAATCTTTGGCCTTTAGGAATTTTTAGATTTAAATTTTTAAATATATAATTATCTGTTTTAGGGTATTTAAAGCTTACATTTTTAAATTCAATTTCTAAAGTGCTATTTTCTATAGCTTTTCTTTCCCCACCTATTTCGCCTAAATCTGTGTCCATAAATTCAAAAAAGTCATGGACATAAAGGGTTTCTCTATGAATAAAGGATAGATCATCTACCAAGGTGTTTAATAAAAAGGAAAGCTGAAGTATTAATGCCAAATACATGGAGAAATCTGCAATACTCATGCCATAAACTACTTTCCAGATTAATATTCCATATAGTGCTATTTGATTTATTAATAGAGTAAATAATCCTAAAAATCCTAGTGCAAATTCCCTTTGTCTAATTAAATAGTTTAAATCTATATATTTTTGAATTTCTCTATTGTAATTTGTTAAAACTCTATCTTTTAAATTGTACAGGCGAATTTCTTTTCCAAAGCTAAAATCATGGGTAGTTTGATAATAGTATCTTTTTCTCCTGTGTTGCCGAGATAATTCACTTTTCATATTGTATTCGTACTGGCTTACTTTCCTTTGAATCCATAGATTAGTAAATAGATTTAACAATAAAGATAATAAAATCCAAATACTAACTTTTCCAATCCAAAGGGAAAATAATATGGAGGTTAAAAACACTGCTGGTGTAGTAAATAATTTGTGATAAACCCCTTCCACACCATTACCGTTACTACTATTAGCTTCTAAAGCTCTATCGTAGGTTTCATAAAAACTAGCATCTTCCACATGTTTATAATCCATTTCTACCATTTTAGAAAATTGATCTGCTAAGTAATTTATTCTCAAGGCTGAAATTTTAGTGTAAGAGGACATTTCTATATAATTTTTAACAAACCCTACTATGCTACTAATCACAAAGTATCCTAAAATTATATAGAGGATATTTTCTAAATTAGCCATATTACCTAGACTTAATTCTTCTATTAAGAGCTTTGGCAGAAAAATAGAGAAAAAAGGATATATGGTGGCAGTTATAGTGAAGATTAAAAAGTAAAAATATAGTTTAGGATTTTGAACATTTACATTTTTTATTAATCTATTTATAGTTTTACGAAATGGATATTTGATTTTTTCTTCCATAGTCTTTGCTCCTTTCTTTTCCATTTGGTATGGATTCAATAGCTAGGGCTAAAGATTTTAATTTATCTTTATTTATTTTATAATAAACTTTTTTACTTTTTTCCGCATCCATAGTAATGGAAATTAATTCATTTTTAAGTAAAATATCTATATGGTGGGAGATAGTTGATGGAGTTAAATCCAACTTTTCCGCCAATTCTTGGGTATACATAGGGCTTTCTGCTAAATTGTACATAATATTTAATCTAGTATTATCACCTAGGGCCTTCAAACTAGAAAGCAGGGCTTCTTCATAGGAAGAATATTTCTTTTTTAATTCACCAAGAATAAAAAAGTAAATTCCTATGGAATAATTTAAAATATTATCATTATAGCCAATAGACAATTGATTAAAGGAAAAAATACCTGTGCTAATATTAGTTTCTTCTGCATCTGGAAAATCCACAATTATGGCTTCAGGTAATACGGCAGATAAGTTTTCTATTTCTTTTAATAGATTTAATGCACTGTCAAAATCATTGGATATAATAGGGTAGTGGGTTTTAAATATAGGTGTTACTCTATCCATAAACTCTTCCAGTTCTAGCATAAACTCACATCGATTTTCATAAATAGAAATAAGCTGTAATTTTTCCTCTGCTGTTTTTTCTGTAGTTTCCAGAAGTCCTAGGAGATGAGATAGGGATTCTATTTCTGCATCATCTTCTAAATCCACAAAAGAATCTTGGAGCATTTCTACTATTGCCTCTTCTACAATTTTTGCTCTATCTTTATCTGATAGGGGTTTATCATATTTTGAAACTTTAATACTTTTAATAAAGCGAACTAATTCGGCTTGATTACTTTCATCTTTTCCTATTTTAAATGCAATATCTAGTTTTGGGTATTCGTAGTAAATTGGGAGAACTTCTTTTTTTAATATACTTTTATACTCTAGATAATTGTGAAAAAAATCCTCCATTTCCCTCTTAGTTTTTCCAAAGGAATCATGATTTTCAATTATCTCCTTCTCTTTTTCTAATTTTACCTCCAATAAAAAATGTATCACCTCATAGGGCCAAATAGGGGAGCTTTTAATATTGTACGCATTATTCATATAATCACCTCGCTTTAATTTTCTAAATATATTATTCAGTTACATTATTCTGAATATATTATACAAGGATGTTATATAGTTGTCAAGTATATTAGATATACATTTAATATACTTGATACATATCAATGATATTTTAGAAATTATTATATTATTCTAAATAGGAGTGTGATATAATTGAGTATATATTCATAGAAGAATAAAAAGGAGGATAAAATTATGAAAAATTTTAATTATTCCATACCTACAAAGATATTTTTTGGTGAGGGACAAATAGAAGTTTTAGCTAATGAAACCAAAAAACATGGGACAAAAGTGCTTTTAACTTATGGCGGGGGAAGTATAAAGAAAAATGGAATATATGATAAGGTAGTAAAGATTTTTGGTGAAAATGATATTGAATTTTGGGAATTAGGAGGTATTGATCCAAATCCTAGAATAGATAGTGTTAGAGAAGGCATTAAAATTATAAAAGAAAATAATATAGATTTTATATTAGCAGTGGGTGGAGGCAGCACCATAGATTGTTCTAAAGTGATAGCTGCAGGATACTATTATGATGGAGACCCATGGGATTTAGTCATTAAAAAGGCAAATATTACAAACG
>DAIMNI010000029.1:11021-24466 GCA_036720245.1 Tissierellia bacterium
AGGTTCAGAAATGGACTCAGCGGCTGTAATATCTAATTTAGAAACTAAACAAAAACTAGGAACAGGGCATCCTTCTATGGCACCTAAGTTTTCCATATTAGATCCAACATATACTTTCACATTACCTAAATATCAAACAGCTGCAGGGGTTGCTGATATAATGAGTCATACTTTTGAAAATTATTTTACTTTAAATGATGGAGCATATTTACAAAATAGATTAGCAGAGTCCATTTTAAAAACCCTAATTCACTATGGTAAAATAGCCATAGAAGAACCAGATAATTATGAAGCAAGGGCCAATATAATGTGGTCATCTAGTCTTGCTATTAATGGATTATTATCCTATGGAAAGAATACCGCATGGTCAGTACATGGCATGGAACACGAATTATCAGCATACTATGGCATAACCCATGGAATAGGATTAGCTATACTAACCCCAGCTTGGATGGAGCATGTACTAGATGATGAAAGGGTAGATAAATTTGTAGAATATGGAGTAAATGTATGGGGAATTGATAGCAATAAGGATAAATATGAAATAGCAAGAGAATCCATAGCTAAGACAAAAGAATTTTTCCTATCCTTGGGAATACCTATGACATTAAAAGAAGTAGGTATAGGAGAGGAAAATCTAGAAAATATGGCCAAAGCTGCCATTAAGCACAAAGGGGGAGCAGTAGGGAATTTCAAACCTCTTTATTATGAGGATGTATTGGCTATATATAAAAAGGCACTATAAATCAAATGTTAGGGACAGTCCCTAACATTTGATTTCAAATAAAGGGGACAGGTCTAAAAATCCTCTCCTAGCAATTTCTTTATGGTATTAACATTATTTCCGGCTTTTAGTGGCTCTACTGCTGGGCCTTGGATTATTTCTCCGTCTATATTAAATCTAGAACCATGACAGGGGCAATCCCAAGTTCTTTCTGCAGAATTCCAGTTTAATTCACATCCCATATGGGTACAAGTGGTATTTACAAAGTGAAGTACTCCTTGTTCGTCCCTGTAGGCTCCAATTCTGTCTTTATCCTTTTTTATTACTTTAGCCTCCCTAAGCTTAAGGTCAATATCTTCAGGTAGTGGTGCTAATTTTCCACTTAATAGGCTACCGGCTACATTTAAATTTTCTACTATGAAATTTTTAGCTGAGGATATGATGTTTTTTCTAGAAGGATCATATACCTCCTGCCAAGGGCTTTTTCCATTAAGTATTAAATCCTTAATAATCATAGCTGAAACCATACTATTAGTCATACCCCATTTTTGAAATCCTGTGGCAATATACATATTTGGAGTATCAGGGGCAAAATATCCAATATAGGGAATTTCATCTAGGGTAATATAGTCTTGTGTAGACCATCTATAGGGGATACCTTTTACAGTAAAGATATTATGGGCAAATTCTATTAAGGCCTCATAGTTTTTATTTGTATCTTCCTTTTTTCCTACATTAGGATAGCCTCCTACTACTAGAATAAGCTCACCATTAGGAGTAGCTTGATGTCTAAGAGAACGAGTTGGCTTTTCTACATTTATATACATACCACCAGGATATTTTTCTTCTGCCTCAATCCCAATTATATAGGATTTTTTAGGGAAAACTTTAGCAAAATACATACCTTTTTTATTATAAAAAGGATAGTGGGAGGTAATAATTATTTTTCCTGCCCTAACTTTTTTACCATGTTCCGTTGTAATTATATATTCATCATTTTTTTCAACATCCACTGCCCTAGTATTTTCATAGATTTGAACTTTATCCTGAATAATATTGGCTAAGGCTAATAAATATTTTCTTGGGTGAAATTGTGCTTGATTATTAAAACCTATGGCAGCTTTAATATCTATAGGAAAGGGAATTTCATCTGTATAAAAGGCATCAATTCCAAGATCTTGAGCAATTTCTA
Source organism: Tissierellia bacterium (assembly GCA_036720245.1). Lineage (GTDB taxonomy): Bacteria > Bacillota > Clostridia > Tissierellales > Tepidimicrobiaceae > JAAZMA01. Next base: position 12,938 of record DAIMNI010000029.1, read on the forward strand.
CTTCATCTTTAATTTTTTTTGTGTATTTGCCGTCTTGTGTAAACACAAAGGCTGATTGGGAAATGAAATCGCAGTTTATATTGTTTTCATTAATAATGTCATCATACATTTTTATTGCATTTTCATTGGCCTTTCCATATAAATTGGCCATTTCTTTTCCAAATTTTCCTTGAATTTTTCCATATATAAGGCCATGCTGAGAGGTGATTTTTGCAGTAGTGTAGGCAGTAGTACCTTTACATATTTTCTCTGCCTCCAGTATTGCGATTTTTAAATTTTCCTCCTGCAATAAATAGGCAGTATTTATACCAGCTAAGCCTCCACCTATAATAACTATATCCACATCTATATCTTCATTTAAACTTGGATAATTAGTATCTGGTGTGGAATCTAACCAATAGGATTTAGGGAAATCCTTAAAATTATTGTCCATAATATTCCTCCAATATTTGAATTTTAAATACTGTAAGTAAACTAGGGCTATTGTCATCCTGAATGTAGTGAAGGATCTCGATTTTCTGCTACTTAAAGATCCTTCGCCTGCGCTCAGGATGACAGTTGCACCATAATTTGGTAGTGCACCAGGGACAGTCCCCCTTGCATCATAAATTTTAAATAAGACAGCCCCTTTTATTTAAGAATAGACTTTACAGCCTCCCCAATCTCCTGATAACTAGTGCATCTACATATATTAGACTGTAGCCATTCTTCAATAATCTGATCGTCTGCCTTTGGGTGGTGAATAGATAGTGCATGGCATACCATTAAAAATCCAGAGGTACAATAGCCACATTGAAAACCCCAATTCTCTACAAAGGCTTTTTGAATAGGGGCATTTTTTAATCCTTCTATGGTGGTGATTCTTTTTCCTACAGCCTCCACTGTAAGCATCAAACAGGATTTAATAGGCCAATCGTCTACTAAAACGGTGCAGGCGCCACAATCTCCATTTTCACATCCAGGTTTTGCACCAGTTAAACCTAATTCATTACGAAGTGTATATAATAATGTATCTGATGGCTTGGCAATTACTTCCCTTTTTTCCCCATTAATATGTAAAACTAAAGTGGTGGTACCAGAAATTTTTAACATTAAATTACCTCCTGAAAATTTTCTAGAAGTTCATCTAGCATGGTATGGAGCATAAATTTTCTATATTCTTTAGAGCCTCCTAAATCATCTAATATTTCATGGGGCACATTTAGAACTACTTTTTTGATTCTTTCGTCTTTAGGAATACTATTATCATTTAAAATATCTTCTAATTGAATGGAACGGAAGGGAAAATCACATAGCCCACTAAGGGCAAATTTAATCCTTCCATTATTCACCAATGAAACTAATGTAATCAATGGATAATCTATTTTTTCATTTTTAGTTCGCTTTACATGAATAGATGGTAGCTTTAAATACTTTTCATCTACTATTATTTGAACTATTAATTCTCCTTTACGAAGATTAGTTCCTTCTTTAAATACTTCCATTATAGTTGCAGTTCTTTTCCCATCAGGCCCTTCTAAGACTACTTTGCCATCAGCTACCATAAGTGGGAGCACAGATTCCCTATATATAATAGTTCCAGCTAAATTTCCACCCAAAGTTATTTTATCCTGTACTGTATGGTCTGCAATTCGCTTTACAGCAAGGGTAAGTAATGGGAAATAATTTATAAACCCAATATTTGTAAGGGTTAAGGCTGAACCAATGGTTAATTTTCCTTTTTTAAGATTTTGGACATTACACTCGGGAATATTTTTTATATCTATTACAGCTTCAGTATGAACATTGTGAACCCTAGCCATACTAATAAATTCAGTTCCTCCCCCATAATACATTGGATTCTTTCCCTCTAAATCCAATTGAGTAAATAGTTTTATGGCCTCAGTTAAAGTATCTGGTTTATAATAATCAAAATTAAAAGGAATCATATTTGCCTCCTGTTTTAACTTTCCATATGGTTTCAGAGGATATAGGTAGGGAATCAAAATTTGCTTTAGTAGCATTGGATATGGCATTGGCAAAGGCTGCTGATATTCCAATAATTCCATGTTCAGCTAAGCCTCTAGCTCCAAAGGGGGCATCTATCTGGGGGGTCTCCACAAAATCCACTATATATTCTGGCTGCTCCCCAAAATGCATTAATTTATAGGTTCTAAGGGAGGAATTTTCCAATTCTCCTACTACATTATAGATAAATTCCTCCCTAGTAGCTAAACCTAGACCCATGTTCATTCCTCCCATTAAAAGTGCCCTAGCTCCTTTGGGATTAATTATTTTTCCTGCATCTATAACAGTAGTAGCTTTTAACAGTTTATAGCTATAATCCTTAGGATTATATTCTATTTCTACAGCCTGGGCACCTACAGTTATAGATGGCCCCGTTCTCCCTTTTCCTGTTTCAGGATCCAATGGAATTAAATATTTCATAATATAATTCCCATGGCCAATTATCTCCCCACCAATAGATGGACCATCGGAATATTTATAGCCATGAGCAATATCCATAAAGTTTAAATATATCTGGGGATCACTTTTCATATATACTTTTTGATTTGCAACCTCCAAATCCTCAGTTGTACATCTAAGGATTATGGCAGCAATAGCCTTAATCTGTTCAATTATAGATTCAGCAGCTCTAATAGCTGCATTTCCTGCCATAAAGGTAGTCATGCTTGCTACAGTTTTCCAATGTTTTGGGCTTACTTGGGTATCTACTCCCATCATAGGATGCACTTGGTTTATATCCATTTTCAATTTTTCAGCCACTATTTGACAAATGGTAGTTTTCATTCCAGGGCCAATTTCCACTGCTCCAAAATTTACATCTACACTTCCATTGGGATTTAATTTTAAAATGACCCCTGATATGGCATCGGGGGAAGAATTAGAAGTTTTCCAAAAACAGGCCATGCCCTTAGCCCTAATGGTTCCATCCTGATTATTTATTACTATACCTTCATCCCAATTTATAGTGTTTCTCAATTTAGTAATACATCCTAATGTGTTTCCAGTATTGCTTACAGTAATTTTATTTTGGGTAGGAGCAGTATCTCCAGCCTTAATTGCATTTCTTAATCTAAGTTCTAATGGATCTATACTTAAATTCATTGCAAGCTTATCTATAGATCTTTCTAAGGGAAAAGTAGCAGCTGTATGGCCAAATCCCCTATAGGAGGTTACATAAATATGATTTGTATATATTGAAAAAGCATCACAATATACATTTGGAATATTATAAGGGCAAGTACAGGAAGAGGCAATTGCTTTTGCCATCCGAGGTCCTGTATCAGAATAGGCACCACAATCTACTAAAAAGGTGGCTTCTAAGGCTTTTATAATTCCATCACTAGTGGCGCCAATTTTAATTTTGGCTTCGGCACCTAATTTTCCAGGGGAACTAAAAATATCCTGCTCTCTGGTATTGGCAATTCTAACCCTGCGTCCATCTACAGCTAAAGATGCTAAATATGCTATAAATTCTAATTGAATAGTAGCCTTTCCACCAAAGGCACCTCCAACCAATGGAGTGCGAACTATTACTTTGCTTATGGGTATACCAAAGGTCTTACTTAATTCTTCTTTTACTGCAAAGGGCCCTTGGGATGAGGTTTCTATTATAACTTCCCCACTGGGAAGTATTTCTGCCATGGCATTTCTAGTTTCCATAGCCAAATGATCTGATTGGGGTAGGGAATAGGAGCCTTCTAATATAATATAGGATTCTCCAAAACCCGTATTTATATCTCCTTTTCTAATTTTAGTACATCCTGCAATATTAGTATTAAATCTAGGATTAGCTTCATTATTAGGACAATAGTATGATCCTAGTTTTTCATGTATTAATATAGCATCTTTTTTCACAGCATCTTGGACGGTGTTTATCACAGGCAGTGGTTCATATTTTACATCTATAAGACTTGTAGCATAAAGAGCCTCTCCTTCAGTATTTGCAACAACTACAGCTACAGGCTCACCAAAGTATCTTACTTTACCTTTGGCAATGGGAGGCCTATCTTGAATAACAGAGCCTGTAAACCCTGGAAAACAATCTCCAGTAATTATTGCCTGAACTCCTTTGGCTTTTTCTGCCTCTGAAATATCTATGGATTTTATAATTGCATGGGCATGAGTACTAGTTAAGATTCGAGCTTCTAATGTGCCAGATACTTTTGTATCCCCATTATATTTTGCCCTACCTGTTACCTTATCCCAAGATTCTTTTTTGAAAGTATCCACTCCGATTTGTGATTTATGATTCATAAAATTTTCCTCCTCAAACATAAGGGACAGTCCCCTTTATTTGTCAATTATAAAAATAGTTTTCCCATGGCCCTTATAAATATTCTTAATAGCAAATCCTTAGAAATTATAATATAATGGACATGTAATAATCATAAGAGGAGGGTTCATAATGATAAATGAGGAAAGATTACTTAATAGATTCTTAGAATACATCCAAATAAGTAGTCCTACAAAAGTAGAAAGGGAATTTGCGGATCTTTTAAAATCAGAAATGGAAAGAATAGGGCTAGAAGTAATAATGGATGATGCAGGAGAAAAATGTGGTAGCAATTCTGGCAATTTAATAGGAAAACTAAAAGGAAATACTAATGGTGAAACTATACTTTTTAGTTCTCATATGGATACAGTATCACCAGGAGTAGGGATTAAACCTCAAATTAAAGATGGAGTGATATATTCCGATGGCACTACTGTTTTAGGTGGAGACGATAAGGCAGGAATAGCTGCCTTAATGGAAGCCTTAGAAATTGTACAAGAAAAGTCCGTTACCCATGGAGATATAGAAGTTGTATTTTCTATTTATGAAGAAGGTGGACTTTTTGGAGCTAAAAATTTAGATTATGATAATCTAGAGGCAAAATTAGCCTTTGTATTTGACAGTGGTGGAGATCCAGGAGAAATAGTAATTGCAGGCCCTGCTCAGAATAAAATAAATGTAAAATTCATAGGCAAGGAAGCCCATGCAGGAGTAGCCCCAGAAGAGGGCATTTCAGCTATTCAAATGGCAAGCGAGGCCATTAGCAATATGAATTTACTTAGAATAGACAAGGAAACTACTGCTAATATTGGAATTATCTCTGGTGGAAAGGCTACCAATATTGTAACAAATGAAGTAATTATAGAGGCCGAAGCTAGAAGTTTAGATAATGAAAAATTAGAAAAACAAACTAATCATATGGTGAAATGCTGTGAAACTGCAGCAGAAAAATTTGGTGGAAAAGTAGAAATTGAAATTAAGAATGCCTATGGTGCTTTTAAAGTAGATGAAGAACATAAAATAGTACAAAATGTTAAAAAAGCCTGTGGAAATCTAGGTTTTAAAGCCCGTACTAAAAAATCTGGTGGAGGAAGCGACACAAATATTTTAAATGCCAATGGAATAACAGCAGTAAATTTAGGTACTGGAGAAAAGAAGCCTCATACTGTAGACGAACATCTTCATATTGTGGATTTAGAAAATGCAGCAAGATTAGCATTGGAAATAATTAAAGTTTGTAGTTAGGTGTAGCACAAGGGGACTGTCCCCTTGTGCTAATTTCCATTTAAATATTCATATTTCTCATCTAAAGGCTCTATAGATTTAATTATACTACCTCCAAGGCATATCTTATCTTGATACAATACTGCTACTTGCCCTGGGGTTACAGCTTTAACTGGGTAATCATACACTATATGGAGTTCTCCATTATCTAGTATATCCACAGTTACTGGAATATCACTTTGCCTATATCTAAATTTAGCAGTACATTTTAAAGGCATATTTGGTGCTTTTTCTAATATCCAAGAAGGGGATTCCCCTATTAAGGATGTAGAATAAAGGGCAGGATGTTTTTCTCCTTGAGCTACATAAAGTATATTTTTCTTTAAATTCTTCCCTACTACAAACCAAGGTTCCCCAGTGCCGATTCCTCCTATACCTATACCTTTTCTTTGGCCTAGGGTATAGTGAATAAGTCCACTATGTCTGCCTATCTTATTGGCATCTACATCTATAATATCTCCTTCCTTTGCTAGAAGGTATCTATCTAAAAATTCATCAAAATCCCTTTCTCCTATAAAGCATATACCTGTGGAGTCTTTCTTTTTAGCAGTATATAGATTGTGCTCTTCTGCTAATCTCCTAACTTCAGGTTTTTCTAAATGACCTATGGGGAATAAGGTTCTAGACAATGCTTTTTGGCCTATTCTAGATAAGAAATAACTTTGGTCTTTATTATTATCTTCCCCCCTAAGAAGATAATAATAACCATTTTTTTCTTCCACCTGAGCATAATGACCCATAGCAATATAATCAGCCTCTAGTTTTAGTGCATAGTCTAAGAAAGCATTAAATTTTATCTCTTGATTGCACATTACATCTGGATTAGGTGTTCTACCCTTTTTATATTCATCTAAAAAATAGGTAAATACCCTATCCCAATATTCTTCTTCAAAATTTATACTATAATAGGGAATATCTAGCTGGGCTGCAACTTTTCTAGCATCTTCCGAATCCTCAAGAGCCGTACATACTCCATATTCATCTTTTTCATCCCAATTTTTCATAAAAAGTCCAATAACTTCATAACCAGCCTCTTTAAGAAGAAGTGCAGAAACTGAAGAGTCTACCCCTCCACTCATACCTAGTATTACTCTTTTTTTCATAAAAATTATCCTTCCTTTATAAGCTATAGTAGTATTATTACCATTTTATATATTATCATAAATGTTCATAAATACCAACCCTGTCATTGATGGAGAAACTAAGCGAAGCACAGGCGAAGGATCTTTAATATTTAGTTTGACAATTCTATAAAAACATTATATAATCCCATATATTAGAGGGAGTAACTTTCCACTTTGGAACCAAAGTCGCCATCTCGGATAATATCCCGGCTTTGGTGGCAAACATGCTTAGTGAGACTCTAAGATTTATTTCCAATGGAGTAAGTCTTGGAGTCTTTTTTATTGCCATTGGGGAAACTAATTTACAAGGGGGAGATAATATGGAAGAAATATTTTACGCTACTCTTACTGACTTTTCTACATGGATTTTGTTGGTAATCATTGCTATTTCTTTATATGTATTAGGTAAGGGTGCAGATATTTTAGTAGATGAGGCAGTTAAACTATCTATTCGCTGGGGGATTCCAAAGCTAGTTATTGGGGCTACTATTGTCAGTTTGGGGACTACATTGCCTGAGGTTACAGTTTCAGTACTAGCTGCAATCAAGGGTAATCCAGATTTAGCCTTAGGAAATGCTATTGGTTCCATTATTGCAAATACTGCCTTAATTATTGGACTTGCAGCAATAATAGGGAGATTGCCTGCAGATAGAGAATCTGTTAAAAGACAAGGCAATATTCAAATATTAGCAGCAGTAGTATTTACTATTATGGCATTGCCTTTTTTCTCAAAAGATGAAACTGGGATAATCACCCAAAGGATGGGCTTTAGTCTTGTAATACTACTTATTATATATATAATAAGTAGTATTCAATATGCAAGAAATTCTAATGGTGAGGATTCTAATGGTACTAATGGGGAAGAACAATCGGCAATTTTGACAATTTTTAAAATGGTTATAGGTATGGTACTTGTGATTTTCTCCTCAAAAGCCTTAATTCCAGCTGTGGAGATTACTGCAATCAGAGTGGGAGTTCCACAAAGTGTAATAGCAGCTACATTAGTAGCCTTTGGTACATCTTTACCAGAACTTGTTACAGCCATAACAGCTGTACGACAAGGGCATGGGGAATTGGCAATAGGAAATATCATAGGTGCAGATATACTTAATATATTATTTGTTACAGGTTGTGCAGCAGCAGTTACAAAAGAAGGTTTAATGGTACCAGCTAATTTTTATATATTAGAAATACCAGTGATGTTAATTATATTAGTAGCTTTTAATATTTTTGCTAGAAACAAAGATGGAATTATAAATAAATTAGAAGGATTGTTTTTAGTAGGGATATATGCAATATATTTGGCAATAAATTATATTATGCTTTAATTGCCGATTTTAATTAGAAATAATAAATAATAAAACAGCCCTGATGCATAGGGTTGTTTTATTATTTATTGTTTTTTCATTTACTTTATCATTATTTAATTGTATAATTCAATTAGCTTAAAAATTATCTTTAGAATTCACATTGGGGGAAAATATATGCAAGAACTGATATTTGGCTTAATTGGCGGCACGGCCCTTTTAATGTACGGAGTAAGTTTAATGGGGGACGGTTTAGAAAAAGCCTCAGGTGAGACCATGAAAAAGATTTTAACAGTTTTAACTGGGAAAGTCTGGTCTGCCTTTTTAGTAGGCATATTTGTTACAGCAATAGTGCAAAGTAGTACTGCTGTTACTGTGCTAACCGTTGGATTTGTAAATTCTGGGCTTATGAAACTGTATCAGGCTGTAGGAATTATCTATGGTGCCAATATAGGTACTACCATAACTGCACAGCTTATGGCTTTTAGTTTTAAATTTCAATTAACGGATATAGCACTTCCTATATTGGGGATAGGTTTTGCCATAAGTAATATTTCTAAAAACAAAAAGCTTAAAAATTTAGGGCAAGCTATGATGGGCTTTGGAATGATGTTTTTAGGGCTTAAAATACTTAACAACGGAATCCCCTATATGGAACAATCAAAATCTATGAGGTATTTCTTTGCAAACTATGCTTCTATACCTATAATAGGTATACTTTTAGGTGCTTTTGCTACTGCTATGGTACATAGTTCAGCAGCCACTATAGGTCTAGTTATGGTATTAAGTCAAGCAGGGCTATTGGACTTACAATCAGCGGTAACTATTATGTTAGGAACTAATATAGGTACTTGTGTATCAGCTCAATTGGCTAGTATGACTGGTAATATTAATGCTAGAAGAACTGCTTGGGCACATACTTTTTATAATGTATTTGGAGTTATATTGGCTTTAATATTTTTGCCAGTTTTTATGAAAGTAGTAGTAAAAGTAACGGAAATATTTAATCCTATGGGAGACCTTTCCGCATATATTGCCAATACCCATACTTTGTTTAATTCCATAAATGCATTGATATTTTTACCCTTAACAGATTATTATGTTAAGTTTCTTGAAAAAGTAGTAAAGCCTAAAGAGGAAAGCCATGGGGAAAAAATACTATTAGACAAATTATTATTAAACACCCCCGTAGCAGCATTACAGGCTTCCCGTTCTGAATTAATCAGAGGAATAGAGATACTAAAGGAAATGGCAATAGATATAATGGATATTGCATATACAGATGATATGAAAAAAATAGCAGATATATCCCATGGGGAAGAAAGTATAAATATTATGCAAAAGGATTTGACTAGATATATAGTGGAATTATCCAAGAGACAATTAACAGAAAGTCAATCTATAGTAGTTCCAGCTATGATAACCAGTGTAAATAATATTGAACGGTCGGGAGATAGGGTTATAGAAATTGCCTCTCTATGTAATAAAAAAATAGACGGAGGATTGAGCTTCACAGATGACGCAATGGGGGAATTAAAAGAAATTGAAAATACTTTGATGGAAATGCTAGATTTAACCATACTTTGCTTAAAGGGGCCTAATCCCAAGGCCATAGAAAGAATGGTAATTCTAGAAGAAAGATTAGATGCTATATCAGAGGAATTTCAAGAAAACCATATAAAAAGATTAAATAAAGGTGTATGTAATGTGGATTCAGGAGTATTATTTATAGATATAATAGGTCATTTAGAAAGAATTGGGGATCATATATATAAAATATCTATGATGACAAAAGACGAATTATTTGGAAAGAAAAGAGAAATATAGGAGTGGCCTAAGCCACTCCTTTAAAATTCTTTAGCTAAATAATATAGAGTTTTAACAGGTACTCCTGTAGCACCTTTAGGTAAATAGCTTGCTTCCTTTTCTAAATACGAAGTTCCAGCTATATCCAAATGTACCCATGGGGTATTATCTACAAATTCTTCTAAGAACAATCCTGCAGTTATAGTACCTGCACCTCTGCCACCTGTATTGGATAAATCTGCAAACTTGCCCTTAATTAATTCCTTATATTCTTTATTATTTGGAAGTTCCCAAATAGGTTCTCCAGCTAATTTACCAGCTTCTTTAACATCAGCCATTAATTCTTCATTATTAGTAATAGCACCAGTATTAATATTTCCAAGAGCTACTACACAGGCACCAGTTAAGGTGGCAATATCCACTATTTTATCAGCTTTAATTTCTGTGGCAGCATACCATAGGGCATCAGCTAAAGTTAATCTACCTTCTGCATCTGTACTTAATGTTTCAATAGTTTTACCTGACATGGAAACTAATATATCCCCTGGTTTATAAGCACCACCAGAAATCATATTTTCACAGGCGGCCACAATTCCCACTACATTTCTTTTAACTTTATTTTTAGCCAAGGCCTTTATAGTACCAATAACCGAAGCGGAACCAGCCATATCACTATGCATAGTTATCATAGAATTAGCAGATTTTAGAGAATATCCACCAGAATCATATAATAAACCTTTCCCCACTAAAGCTAGTTTCTCACTAGAATCTGGATCTCCTTCATAATTCATTACAATTAGTTTTGGCTCATTAGTGGAACCTTCTGCAACAGCTAAAAATGCCTTCATATTTAATTTTTCTATTTCCTCTTTATTATAAATATCTACCTTTACTCCTAGTGGTTCTAATTCAGATTTGGCTGCATCTGCAAGAGCTTGTGGTGTCATATACATAGCAGGCTCATTTACTAAATCCCTTGCTAAGAAAATCCCATCCACTAAATTAATTGTTTCTTCTATTGTAGTTTCTACTAAATTTTTTTCTCCATCCACATTTAAATAGACATTTTCTAAAGAAGGTTTAGTTTTCTTTTCACTTAAGTACTTTTCAAAACTATATTCAGACTGTAACAAACCCTCGACTATGGAAGATATGGTATTAGCATAGTCAATGTTTTTAAATTCACATACTGAAATATTTACTGAGCTTTCCTTATATTTCATAATTTCTTTACCTACTTTAAAATAGGCAGTTTTTAAATCATTAGCACGTAATTTGTCTTCTTCCCCAAGGCCTAATAATATAAATTTTTCACCATCATAGGAAATATTAGAGTAAATTTCCCCTAAATCCCCTTTAAATAATTCTTTTATCCTTAAATAATTATATAATTCATTGGCCTCTTCTAAATTTTCTGTGCCTTTAAATACTTGAATAATCTTAACATCTCCAGCTTTACCTAGATTAAATTTCATAAAACAACCTCCTCTTATAGATATATTATCTAGATACCCAAATTAATTATTCTTAAAACTAAAAATAACTTACATTTAGGGGGACAGTCCCCCTAAATGTAAGTTATTTTTATGCAAAAATTTAAATCTGTGGATAGATAAGTAACTAGCGATATCCTTATTCACAAGGACTAACTTTTGATTTCTTTTAAAAAATGGGGGTCAATTGCAAAACTAAATTAGACTCTGCACGTTTAAATTAGTTAAATTTTAAA
>DAIMNI010000030.1:0-24194 GCA_036720245.1 Tissierellia bacterium
TGATATTTCAAGCATTTCAACTATTTCCTTTACTAACAGCTTTAGAAAATGTAAGTTTTCCTATGGAATATAAGGGAATCCCTAAAGAAGAAGCTAGAGAAAAAGGAAGTGAAGTATTAAACTCCATAGGAATAGATGGAGACAAACAATCTAGATACCCATCTAATTTATCAGGTGGAGAACAACAGAGAGTAGCCATTGGTAGAACACTAGCCACAGGAGCAAAGGTAATTCTAGCTGATGAGCCTACAGGAAATCTAGATGATGAAAATAGTGATAGAATTATAGATATACTAAAGCAGTTAGCACATGAAGAGGGCTTTTGTGTAATCATAGTAACTCACGATATGGAAATTGCAGAGGCATCAGACCATGTATGGAGAATAAAGGATGGAACTATTGAGAATATAAAATAAAATAATAGTTATGTCAAAAAGTTGGAATGATATAGCAAGGTTGAAATCAATAAAATCGGTGATGTAAAAGAGAACCCAATATTTAAAGGGTTCTTTTTTGTGATCCACACACTAAATATGGATTGTTTCCTATTTAATAAAGCCTATATATAACTCCACAAGCCATTCTCTTCCCCGAATTCCCAGTAGGCTGTGTTCTATAATCATCGGGATTCTGATGTATTATCACAGATTTTCCTATAATATCCCTAGGTTTAAACTTATCTGTAAAAAAACTCATTCTAGCATAACCATTATTTGAAAATATTACAGGAAAATCTCCTGCGTGGTTTCCATGAGGCTGATCTGCTGGATTATAATGTCCATCTGCAGATTCAAATGGATTTTCTGGATCTTTTATTTCGCATACGCCAATACTATGTATATGAAAACCAAAGGGACCTATAGGGTCTTTACTATCTTTTGCAGGTTCATACAGAGGAAGTCCCCAAACTTCCACATAAACTTCAGTACCTCCTGGTACATCGTCAAAAAAAATATTCCCATATAAATTAGGTGCTAAATCCCCACCTAATATTTTAGCAAATGCAGTTTCCCCAAGATTATTGCGCATTCACAAAACCCCCTTAAATTTATACTATGCAAAATAACATAAAAAGGTGTACAATATATATAAGAATTGACAGAGAAAACTAGAAATTTATTCGAGAGGTGATTATTGTGGATAAAAAAACTGGTCTTATTCTAGAAGGAGGAGGGATGAGAGGAGCTTATACATCTGGAGTCCTAGCAGCTTTTATGGATGAAGATATAGAATTTCCCTATGTAATAGGGGTATCAGCAGGTGCTAATAATGGAGCTAATTTTGTGGCAAAACAAAGGGAAAGAAATAAAAAAGTATTTGTAGACTACGCAAATCATGAAGATTTCTCTGGTTTTAAACATTTGATTACAGAAAAAAGCTATTTTAATATGGACTTTTTATTCAATAAACTACCTAATGAATTAGTACCTTTTGATTATACTACTTTTTTTAATTCTTCAAATATATTTAAAGTATGTGCTACTGATTGTGAAACTGGAGAACCTGCATATTTTGAAAAATCTCAATTTGAAGGCATTGATTTTATGGAGATGGTTTTAAGGGCATCTAGTAGTTTGCCTGTTATTTCCCAACCAGTAGAGATTGATGGCAAATTATATTTTGATGGGGGAATTTCTGATTCTATTCCAATAGATAAATCATTAGAAGATGGAAATAATTTTAATGTAATAGTGCTTACTAGGAATGCTGATTATCGCAAAGAAAAACAGATATTAGGCCCTATTACTAAACATTCTTTAAAGGAATATCCAAAAGTGTTAAATGCAATAGAAACTAGACATATTAGATATAATATAACTTTAGAAAAAATTAGAGCCTTAGAAGAAGAAGGTTTTGCATATGTATTTAGACCTATTGCCCCAATAGATGTGGATAGATTAGAAAAGGATATAGATAAATTAAATGAACTTTATAAACAGGGATATGATGAGACCATGAGTCAGATGGAAGAATTTAAAAAATGGCTCAAGGCTACAGAAGAAATGAAAACAGAATTCATACAGAATTCATATAGTTTTATCATACTCTATTTCTATTGGCAGTATATATTAATATACGCCTTTAGAAATGGAGGGATATTTTGAATCTTAATATAGATAGTTTAATCTTTTTATTAGAACTTTTTAAATATGATTATTTTGATGAGAGGGTATTTAGTAAATTAATTAAAACAAAAGGAATGAGAGGCTTTTTTGAACATGAAAGAGCTAGAGGAAAGGATATTAATATTAGAGAAGAATTAGAAAAAGTCATATATGATGGTAATTATAAAGATTCATATGGATTATATAAGGCCAAAAAGGATTTAAAATCCTTAGAAGAGGATATTAATAATATACAAATCTATGAAAAATATATTATAGAAAAGGCAATGGAAAATATCTATAAAATTATCCCTAAAGGCATGAAAGTCAAATGTAAAATTTATTTATTTTCAGGTGGGGAAGATGGAGGCTTTACTATTTCTAGAAATAAAATATATATTAATTATGCTAATTATATAAATAATATGGAGGAATTAATAAAAATAATTAGTCATGAATTGTATCATAGTAGAAATATTTCCTATAAAAATAGAATATGTTTTTCCATAAAAACAGCCTTTAGTGAATATAATAAAGTTTATGAAATAATAGGAAAAATAATAGAAGAAGGCCTAGCATCTCTAGTACAGCATGGTCCTACCTTAAAGGTAGATGATCCTGCAGGCACTTTAAATGATAGAAGTTTGCTACTTATATGGGATGAGTTTGAATTATTAAATGAAATAATTTTAGATATAAAAGGGAAAAGAAAATACAATAAAAAGCTAGAAAATCTCAATATATATGCTATAGGCTATTATATAGTAAGCACGATTTATAATACAGATGGGGTATTAATCTTAGACAATTGGACAGTAGGTTTAAAATACAAAGAAATACTAGAAAGATATATAGAAATATGTAATGAAAAAGGAATGACATCTGGATTTAATAAAGATATAAAGGGACTTGTAATTAATTGTTAAATTTTTAATTATTTGATTTTTAACTTGTAATTTATGGTATAATAAACATATAAATTTTAAAGAAGAGGTGATTTTGGTGTTAAAATTTTTTAAAAAAAATAAACCAATAGAAATATTATCTCCTATGAGTGGTAAAATTGTACCTTTAAATGAAATAGAGGATAAAGGCTTTTCTGAAAAAAATTTAGGGGATGGAGTTGCAATAGAATTAACAGATGGAAAAGTAATAGCCCCTTTCGATGGAGAAATAACTAGCACTTATAAATCTAATCATTGTTTAGTAATTAGATCCAATGAAGGTATAGAATTACTTATACATATAGGATTAGATACAATAAAACTTAAAGGAGAATGCTTTACCCAACATATAGGACTAATGGATAAAGTAAATAAAGGGGATGTAATTTTAGAGGCGGATTTAGAACTGCTTAAAGAAAAAGGAAAATCTATAATTTCCCCTGTAGTTATTACCAATATGGGAAGGGTAGAATCCTTAGAAAAAGCAGATGGAAATGTACAAAAAGGTGAAGACAATATAATGACTGTTCTTTTAAAGAAAAAGTAAACATAAACCCTATGTGAAATTTTACTTAATAACGTTTTCACATAGGGTTTATATTTTTTAAAACCATATTATGTGTTATAATCTTAATATGGGGATGTTTTGGGAGGCGGTATTTGTGATTAAATTTATACATACAGGGGACTTACATTTAGGTCTACAATTTGAAAATGTATCCTTTTCAAAAGAAATTGCAAATAGAAGAAGAATAGAATTATGGACTACCTTTGAAAGAATTGTGAATAAGGCAATAGAAGACAGTGTGGATTTTTTATTTATAGCTGGAGATTTATTTGAAGAAAAATATTTTACATTAGGAGATATAAAAAGAGTTAAAGATATTTTAGAAAGAGCTAAGGATGTAAATATAATTATTTCCACTGGCAATCACGATACATTAAATAAAAATGCTCTATATCATATGATAGAGTGGCCAAGTAATATAAGTATATTTGATAGTAATAGTTTAAACAAAAAAACCTTTGAAGATAAAAATCTATGTATTTATGGATACAGTTGGGATGTAGCTGAAAACAATAAAAATATATTTGGAGATTTTAAAAACTTAGATAGGGGAAAAATTAATATACTTCTAATTCATGGAGATATTTTAGATAAGGATAGTAAATATCTTCCTTTGGATAAAAAGCATATTGAAAATATGGGTTTTGATTATATTGCGCTAGGTCATATCCATAAGCCAGAAATATTTTCAAATAAAATGGCCTATTGTGGTAGCCCAGAACCATTAAGTTTTGGAGAATTGGGAAAACATGGTATTATTCAAGGCAAAATATCTAAGGAAAGTACAGAAATTGAATTTATACCTTTCAGTCAAAGAAATTTTCTGGAAAAGACTATAAAAATTGATGAAAATATGAGTTATAACAACATAATAGATGCCATAAGAGGATTAGACAATAGAGAAAATTTTTACAGGATAATATTAGATGGGGTAATAGATAGGGATATAAATTTAGATATAGGAGATTTAATTAGGACGGTGGAAGATGATTTTTATTATATTGAAATAATTGATAACACTATTATAGATTATGATTTAGATATATTAGAAAGCGAAAATATAGATAATATAATTGGTTTATTTATAAGTGAGATGAAAAATAAAAATTTAGAGGATGAAATTATAAAAGATGCCATGTATATAGGCCTAGAAGTTTTAATGAAAGGAAAGTTTGAATTATGATTTTAAAAGAATTAAGACTAATTTCCTTTGGAAAATTTAAAAATAAAACAATTAAATTAGGGGAAGGGCTAAATATTATTTATGGAGAAAATGAATCTGGTAAAACCACTATACATAATTTTATAGATGGTATGTTTTATGGTTTCTTAAAACCCTATGCAAAAATAAGAAATTATTCAGAAGCACTGACAAGATATAGGCCATGGAATGGACAAGACTATAGTGGGATTATTAAATTATCCCAATTTGGAAAAGATTATAGAATAGAAAGAAATTTTGATAAAAAGCAAGTAAAAGTTTATGATGATTTAACTGGAATAGATATAAGTAAAGAAATAGATATGGGAGAAAAGCTAAAAGATAATTTGCCAGGACTGTATTTTTTCAATTTTAATAATATGGTTTATAATAATACTATTTCTATTAAACAATTAGAAAGTAAAATAGATACAGATTTATCAAAAGAAGTTAAGGATAGATTAGCCAATATTAGCACTAGTCTAGACGAGGATATATCGGTGAAAAACGCCATTAATGAATTAGATAAGAAATTAGAGAATATAGGCACCAAAAAAGCCTATACTAAACCTTATGGAAAGGCAGTAATTGATCTAAATGATTTAATAGAAGAAAGACGTGGACTTTTAGAAAAAAAGGAAGAATACAATGAACAAATTAAAGTTTTTCTAGAATTAAAAGAAAAAATAAAAGTTGAAGAAGAAGAACTAGAAAAATTGAATAATAAATTAAAACAATTAAAAATGCTAGATAAGAAAAAAACTTATGAAGAGGCAGTAAATATTAAATTCAAATTAGAGGAAATAAATAGAGAAATTGAAAATTTAAAAGAATATGCCAAATTATCTTTTGAAGACTATGCTTTAGCTGTAAAATTAGAAAAGGATTTAGAATATATAAATAAGGAAATTGAAGAAATTAATGAAAACACCAGTATTTTAAAAAATAGATTAAAGACTTTAGAATTAGAAATAGATGGAAAAGTAATGGATGGCATTAATATTGAAGAATTATATAAGAATTTAGATACTTTAGATGAAATGGATGAAGACAAAAACAATATTATCTTAAATAGAGAACAGAACAAATTAGATATTTTAAATTCGGAATTAAGGAATAAAGAAGAAAAAGAAAGTACTATAAAAAAGCTAATGATTATATTTGCAATATTAATTTTTCCTTCTATAGTTTTGACTTTTATAAGTAAATATTTTTTCGTGTTTCCAATTGTTTTTTTTATAATAACAATTATATTTAGAAATTCTCATAAGAATTATTTATCTGAATTAGAATCTTTAAAAGAAAAGATTGGGGAATTAAAAGAAAGAGAAAATGCTAAAAATGAAAAATTAATCTATATGGAAAATTATCAAAAAGAAATACTTTTAAAATACAATTGTTCTTCAAAATTGGAATTAAAAAAATTAAAGGATGATATTTACTATAAACATAGAAATCTTCAAATAAAAGAAGACGAGATTAAAAGATTAAAAGAGGATTTAGAAAACAATAATTTAGCATTAGAATTTAAGAAAGATAATATTCATAAATCAAAGTATGAGTTAAATATGATTTTAGAAAATGGCAATTCCAATAATACAGAAGATTATAAAATAGGTCTAGATAAAAGGAAGAGATATGGGGAACTAATTAAGGAAAGGGAAAATAAACTCAAGCTTTTAGAAAAGACATTAGGGGATAATACCCTATTAGAGCTTAGGGAGGAAATTAAAACTTACGATATAGAGAATTTAATAGATATGGATATAGACAAAACTTGCCTTCTACAAGAGATAGAAAATAGAAAAGAAAGTTTACAAATAGATTTAAACTTAAATTCCCGATTAGAAGAAAGAATTGATAATTTAAATAAAGGTATAAAGCAAATTATTGAAATTGAAGAGGAAATAGAAAGGTTAAAGACCACTATTAAAAATTATGAAAATCAAATTAAATCTATAAATATAGCTAAGAAAACTATTCAAGATATATCTAAAAATTTACATCAACAATTTGCCCCATCTATTAATAGAGATGTAAGTGAGATAATAAATGTTGTTTCAAATGGCAAATATAAGGAAATTAAAATAGATGAAGAATTAAATATCTCCATAGAAAATCCTAATACTCAAGAAATAATTGCTATAGATTCTTTAAGCGGGGGAACCATAGACCAATTATATTTTGCTTTAAGATTTAGTGTAATATCTTCTATGAAAGGTGAATCCTTACCCCTTATACTTGACGATTGCTTTATTCAATATGATGATGAAAGATTAAAAAACATATTAGAATTTTTAAGCCAAATAGCTATGGATAAACAAATAATACTATTTACCTGCCATCATAGGGAAAGAGAAATATTAAAAGAATTGGACTTAAAATATAATTTAATTAAACTATGATATTAAGATGTAGAAACTGAATAATAAGCTATTTTTACCCTTAAGTTAAACTTTAAGATTAATGGGAGTGATGTATTTGATATATGGAATTGGGGATTTGCATCTGGATTATTCCAAAGAAAAGCCTATGGATATATTTGGAACCAATTGGGAAAACCATGAAGAAAGGATTTTCAACAATTGGAAGGAAGTAGTAGGAGAAGAAGATTTAGTATTATTGCCGGGGGATATTTCATGGGCATTAAAAATAGATGGAGCCTATTATGATTTAAAAAGAATAAATGAATTACCTGGGGAAAAAATAATTACTAAGGGAAATCATGATTTTTGGTGGGAAGGACCCAAAAAATTAAAAGAATTAAATTTAAATACTATATTTTTTATGCAAAATAATCACTATATTTATAAAAATATAGGCATTAGTGGAACTAGAGGATGGATAGCTGAAGATGTAGAAGACTTTAATGAACAGGATAGAAAAGTGTTCAATAGGGAAATCCATAGATTAGAATTATCCCTAGAGTCTTTAGGGGATAAAGTAGATAAAAAAATTGTAATGGTTCATTATCCACCCTTTAATATGGATTCTACGCCAAATAAATTTGTAGAAATTATGTTAAAGCATAATGTAGATATTTGTATATATGGTCATTTGCATGGTGATGGTCATAAATTTATTAAGGAAGGGAATATCTCTGGAATACAGTTTTACTGTACTTCCTCTGATTATATAAATTTTATACCTAAAAAAATATTATAGGAGGAATTAAAAATGAAAGTAGTTGTGGAAAAAGATTATAAAGATTTAAGCAAAGTGGCAGCAAATTTAATTCAGAAGGAAATTGAAAAAAATCCTAATTTAATATTAGGTTTGGCAACTGGTAGCACACCAGAAGGAATGTATAAGGAATTAATTAGATTACACAAAGAAGAAGGTTTAGATTTTTCTAAAGTTACTACATTTAATTTAGATGAATATGTGGGAATTAAGGAAGAACATCCTAATTCTTATCACTATTATATGAAGGATATTCTCTTTGATCATATTAATATTGATATTAATAATACATTTGTTCCAGATGGTCAGGCAGAAAACCTTGAAGAATATTGCAAGGAATATGATAAATTAATTGAGGAAAAGGGTGGAATTGATCTTCAAATATTGGGTATTGGCGAAAATGGGCATATAGCCTTTAATGAACCAGATGAAGAATTAAATGTAGGAACTTCTGTAGTAAAATTAACAGAATCCACTATTGAAGCTAATTCTAGATTTTTTGATAATATAGAAGATGTACCTAAAACAGCCATAAGTATGGGCATTGGTTCTATAATGAAGGCAAAAAAAATAATATTATTAGCCAATGGAAAAAAGAAATACCAGGCTATTAAAAAATTAGTAGATGGGGAAAAAATAAGCACCAATTTACCAGCCTCCATGTTATTACTTCATCCTGATATTACTATTATTTTAGATGAAGAGGCCTATAGAGGATAATGTCTAAAGAAATAGAGGTTAAAATATTAAATATAGATTTAGGGGATATGGAAAATAAATTGATAGAATTAAATGCCAAATTAATATCTGAGGAAGAACAGCGAAATATTATATTTGATGCCAAAGAATTCCCCAATTCTCTAAGTCCAAATACCTATTTAAGAATAAGGAAAACTAAAAATTTATTGATAAATAAAATAGAAATTAAATTAACCCTAAAAGAAAATACAGGTAATGAGAAAATTAGAGAAAATATTGAAACCACCACTAAAATAGATAATATAGAATCTATGATTTATATATTGGAAAATTTGGGCTATGAAATAAAAGCAGATGGCAAGAAACACAGAAAATCCTATTTATATGAAAATATTCGCTTTGATTTAGATACATGGGACAAAAATACCTACCCCTATCCCTATATGGAAATAGAGGTAATAAAAGCCGAAGATTTAGATAAGGCCATAAATTTACTAGGAATCAATCCAAATAATATTTCTACTAAATCTATAATAGAGTTAAAAAAAGAACTGTAACCAAAAAACATATTTTGAATATCATATAATAAAATAAGTTTTTTTGGGGGGTTTTAAATAGTGGAAGGTTTATTTGAAAGTTTATCAAAGGGTTTTGGTGGGAATATGATATTTATATTTTTGATTTTGTTACTACTTTGTAGTTGCGGTGATGGGAAAAAGGGTTTCTTAGGAGGGCTTTTTGATAATAATATACTTTTCTTGTTTTTAATAATATTTCTATTTGGCGGTATATTTTAAACACAGTAGGAGACTACTGTGTTTTTTGTAACCCTTTTATTGATAATCTATGTCCCATATTAATTATGGGATTTTTTTATGAAAAAAATAATAAATAGTATGGCACAAATAAATATATATGATATAATATATTTAGAAAATAGTCAAAGTAGGAGGTATATTTAATGAAAAATCTGGAATATATTAAATGGTTCGAAGAAATTGACAAAAATGATATACCAATAGTAGGGGGAAAGGGGGCTAATTTAGGAGAACTTACTCAAAAAGGGCTAGATGTGCCTCCAGGATTTTGTGTAACAGCTGGAGCCTATATTTATTTTATCCAAAAAGCTAATTTAAATGAAAAAATTAAAGAAAAGATAGAGAATTTGGATATTGAGGATTCGACAAAATTACAAAAGGCAAGTGTGGAAATTCAAAGCATGATAAATTCTACAGAAATACCAAAAGAATTAGCAGATGAAATTATACTGGCTTATGGAAAACTAAACGAAAGAATAGGAATCGAAAAAGCAGAAGTTGCAGTAAGGTCTTCTGCCACAGCAGAGGATTTGCCAGAAGCATCCTTTGCAGGTCAACAAGATACCTATCTTCACATAATGGGGGATGAGGAATTATTAAATCATATTAGGAAATGCTGGGCATCCCTATGGACTTCTAGAGCTATATATTATAGGGAAATTCAAGGCTTTGATCATTTTGAAGTAAGTATTTCTGTAGTAATACAAAAGATGGTAAATAGTGAGAAATCAGGAGTTATGTTTACTGCAAACCCTATTAATAATAATACAGAGGAAATAATGATTAATGCTAGTTGGGGTCTAGGAGAAGCAGTAGTATCAGGAACTGTAACCCCTGATGAATATATAGTTAATAAAATTAAAAAAGAAACAGTAGAAAAACATATAGCAGAAAAAACCACTATGATAGTTAAAAAAGATTTAGGAGTAGGTACAATAGAAATAAATGTAGGAGATTATATTGGCTATGAAAATATAAATGCTCAATGTCTAAGCAATGAAGAAATTATCTTATTAACAAACTACGGAATTAAGATAGAAGAATTGTATGGCAATCATCAGGATATAGAATGGGGTTTTGATAGGGACACCAAAAAATTATATATATTACAATCAAGACCTATAACTACTTTAAAGGGGGGAGCTATATTGGAAAAAGTGCAGGAAGAAAAAGAATTAAAAATGTTAGTTAGAGGATTACCTGCATCTCCAGGTATAGGCACAGGAAAAGTTAAAAATATCAAAGATATATCTGAAATATCTAGAGTAGAAGATGGAGATATATTAGTAACAGTAATGACTAATCCAGATATGGTACCTGCCATGAGAAGAGCTAGTGCAGTAGTAACTGACGAAGGTGGGAGAACTTGTCATGCGGCTATAGTTTCTAGAGAATTAGGTATACCTTGTATTGTAGGAGCAAAGGAAGCTAGTCAAATTTTAAAAGAGGCCATGGAAATAACTGTAGATGCTACTAGAGGAGTAGTATATGAGGGAAAAGTACTACAGGAAAAGAAAGAAGAGAAAAACGATTTAACTTTTTCTACTGGAATAGCTATTAATGAAGATATAATCCATCAATTAGCACCAATTACTGCTACTAAAATCTATATGAATTTAGGAGAACCTGATATAATAGATAGATATAAAAATCTACCTTTTGATGGTATAGGTTTAATGAGAACTGAGTTCATTTTCTCCAATATGGTAGGGGCTCATCCAATGTATTTAGTAAAGACTAATCAAGGTCAATTATTAATAGATAAAATGTCAGAAGGAATTATGATGGTAGCTCAAGAAATTTATCCAAGACCAGTAATAGTTAGACTTTCAGATTTTAGAACCAACGAATTTAGGGGATTAAAAGGTGGAGATGAAGTAGAGCCTATGGAAAACAATCCAATGATTGGTTGGAGAGGAGTATCTAGATATATTTCTCCCGAATATGAAGAAGGCTTTAGGCTAGAATGCAGGGCTATGAAGAAAGTAAGAGAAGAATATGGTTTAGATAATGTATGGGCTATGTTACCTTTTGTAAGAACTACTTGGGAATTAGAAAAAGTTAAGAAAATTATGGCCGAAGAAGGATTAGTTCAAAGCAAAAATTTCAAAATTTTGATAATGGCAGAAGTTCCATCTGTGGTATTTGAGGCAGAAGAATTTGCCCAAATGGTAGATGGCTTTAGTATTGGAAGTAATGATTTAACTCAATTGATAATGGGCGCTGATAGAGATTCTGGTATATTAAATACTATGGGGTATTTTGATGAAAGAAATGAAGCGGTAAAAAGGGCAATATCCATATTAATAAAGGCTGCCCATAAATATGGAAAAACTATTTCTATCTGTGGTCAAGGGCCATCTCAATATCCTGAATTTGCAGAATTTCTAGTTCAGGAAGGTATAGATAGTATGAGTGTAAACCCAGACACAGTAAGCTATACTAGAAGATTGGTGGCATCTGTAGAACAGAGAATGATATTAAATAAAATAAGGGAATTATAATGTAAAAACCTTAAGCAATGCTTAAGGTTTTTTACATTTTGTTTACATCATCTACCCATTCTTTTGCTCTGACAACTGCATCAAATGTGGGGATTGCCACATTGGTAATGGGAATTCTACTTTCTACATTGTAAAAAACATCTGAGGAAGTAGAAAGGGATTTTGGTTCTCTATACATTTGATAGCCTATATTAGTATATATAATAGAATGGGAAGTAGATATTTTGTTTTTGTCCATAAAATCCCTCCTAAATTTATTATTTACTAAATTCTTAAAAATATGTTAAAATAATATGGTGATAATATAAATAGGGAGATGATTTTTTGACTAATGAAAAATTATTAAAGGACATAGAATTTATAGTAGAATTAGACAAGATGAAATCAACATTCAGGCAAACCACTTTAATTGATAAATCTAGAAGGGAAAATGATGCAGAACATTCTTGGCATATTTCCATAATGGCTATGGTATTATCTGAATATGCTAATGAAGATATAGATTTATTCAAAGTAATCAAAATGCTTTTAGTACATGATTTAGTAGAAATATATGCAGGAGATACTTTTTGTTACGATAAAAAGGGAAATGAAGATAAAAAGGAAAGAGAATTAAAGGCAGCAGATAAAATCTATGGAATATTATCAAAAGATAAGGCTATGGAAATAAGAGCCTTATGGGATGAATTTGAAGAAATGGAAACTAAAGAAGCGCTATTTGCAGCTTCTATGGATAGATTACAACCAATTTTTAGCAATTATTTTTCTGGTGGAGGTACTTGGACTAAATACGGCATATCCAAAGCTGAAGTACATAAGAGAATAGCCCCAATTGAAAAATCTTCAACAGAATTATGGGAGTTTACTTTAAATTTAATTGAGGATGCAGTGGATAGGGGATATATTAAAAAATAATTATCAAATGAAAGGGACAGTCCCTTTCATTTGACATTTTATCTAAAATGCAGGTATAACTCCTCCATTATATTCTTCTTCAATAAATTTTCTAACTTTATCACTTTGCAATGCCTTCATCAATTCTATAAATCTTTTTTGATTTTCCTCTCCCTTTCTTATGGCCACTATATTGGCGTAGGGGGAGTCTTTTTCTTCTAATATCAAGGAATCTTCTGTGGGAATTAGGCCAGCCTCCAATGCATAATTACCATTTATTATAGCTCCATCCACATCATCAAGTATTCTTGGAAGGGTGCTTGCTTCTAATTCTCTAAACTTTAAATTTTTGGGATTGTGGATTATATCATTTTTAGTTGCTAATATACCCGCATCAGGATCTAGTTCAATCAATCCATATTTCTCAAATAGTAATAGTGCTCTGAATTCATTAGTAGTATCATTAGGGATTGCAATTTCGCTTCCATCTTCTAAATCCTCTATATTTTTTAATTTAGAAGAATAGAGGCCCATAGGCTCTATATGAACTCCCCCAATAGATACTATATCTATATTTTTTTCCTCTCTAAAATTATTCATATAAGGTTCATGCTGGAAGAAGTTAGCATCTAGCTCATTGTCAGCTAAGGCTAGATTAGGTTTAATGTAATCAGTAAATTCTATGATTTCAAGCTTAATACCTTCTGCCTCTAAATCCTCTTTTATAAATTCTATTAATTCTTTATGTGGCCTAGGGCTTACACCTATTCTAATTGTATTTTCATCACTTTTATTGTTGGAGCAACCAACAAATACAGTCAAACTCAATATTACAATCAAAACATTTGTTATAAATTTTTTCAATTTCAAAATTATTTCCCCCTTATTTTTTATTTACTGTATTGGATAATTTATTACCTAAATACTGTATACCTTGGACTAATATTATAATAATTATTACTGAAGCAACCATTACATCTGTTTGAAATCTATATAATCCAAATCTAATGGCTAAATCTCCTAAGCCTCCTCCACCAATAGCCCCAGCCATGGCAGAATAGCCTATTAAATTAATTATAGTCAAAGTAATGCCTAAAATTAATGAAGGCATTGCCTCAGGTATTAGTATTTTAAATATTATTTCAATTACACTTGCCCCCATTGAAAGGCCAAATTCAATTACTCCATTATCTACTTCTTTTAGGGAGGATTCTATAACCCTGGCTACAAAAGGTGCTGCTGCAATAGACAATGGCACTATAGTCGCTTTGGTACCTATGGTACTTCCTACTATTATCCTAGACAATGGGAACAACAATATCATAAGTATTATAAATGGAAAGGATCTAAGGACATTTATTATCCCATTTAATATATTATTTAAAACAGCTTTCTCCCAAATACCATCCTTTTCTGTAATAACTAATAAAATCCCTAAGGGAAAACCTATAATCAATGAAAATATTGTAGAGAAAAACACCATATATAAAGTTTCAATTAATGATGGAAAAATTAATTCAGCCATTATATCACCTCCACATTTACATTTTGAGTTTTTAAATAATTAATAGCATTATTTACTTCCATATCTTTACCTAGAATTTCTAGAACTAAATGGCCTACACTGGTACTTACTAATTCATTAATATTTCCAGATAATATATTTACTTCAATATTAAAATTTTTAATCATTCTAGATACAATAGGTTCCTTAGCATTTTCACCTAAAAAGCTAAGTCTAATTACTGTGCCTTTAAATTCCTGAGGATTAATATATTCTTCTTCTGCTGCAGTACTTAAACTATTAATAAAGGCTTTAGTAGTTTTAGTTTTAGGATTTCTAAAAAGTTCTATAGGAGTATTTGTTTCAATTATTTCTCCATTTTCCATAATGGCAACTCTATCACAAATATCCTTAACTACCTCCATTTGATGAGTAATTAAAACTATGGTTAAACCAAATTCATCTCTAATTTTTTTAAGTAAATCTAATATGGATTTAGTAGTTTTAGGATCTAATGCAGAAGTAGCCTCATCACTTAAAAGTATTTTAGGTTCATTGGCCAATGCTCTTGCAATAGATACCCTTTGCTTTTGGCCACCACTTAATTGGGATGGATAAGCATCTTTTTTTTCTATTAGTTCCACATAATTAAGCAAAGTTTCCACTTTATTTTCTATTTTCATTTTACTAAGCCCCTTAAGTTTTAAAGGAAGGGCAATATTTTCATATACAGTTTTTTGAGATAATAAATTAAAATGTTGAAATATCATTGCCATATCTTTTCTTTTAAGTCTTAAATCTTTTTTATTTAGGGAATTTATATTTTCCCCTTCAATAAATACATCTCCACTATCAGCTTCTTCTAATTTATTTATACATCTAATTAGTGTAGATTTTCCTGCACCACTACTGCCTATTATTCCAAAGATTTCCCCTTGTTTTATATGAAGGTTTATATTTTTAACTGCATAGTTTTTTTCTCCATTAGTTACAAAGGATTTAGATAGATTCTGAATTTTAATCAATTACTACACCCCTTTAATAAATTACTGTAATAAGAAATTTCTCATAAAAAATACCTCTAAATAGAGGCTAAAATTAAAAAACCTCTTGAAGAAAGAGGTTCATTCTTTCCTCATCTCTCGGCATTATGCCGCTGGATTTAGCACCTTGTATATACAGGTTGCCGGGTTTCATTGGGCCAGTCCCTCCACCACTCTTGATAAGAGCATATTATTGAATTTGGTTTTAAATAACATTGTAATAGGAATATTCATTTTTGTCAAGTCTAAATTATATAAAAAAATCCTCCTTCCTAGAACTTTATTTTATGAAGGGGGATTTTATTACTATAATTATAATATATTAAAAATCCAGTCTATTAGTTCTATACAAAGATATGCTGTGGTATCATTTTCATCTAAAAGAGTATTTAATTCTACAAGATCCATAGATTTTATTAAACCAGTCTCTAAAAGTCCCTTTAAGATTTCTTTTGCCTCTTCTAAAGTAAATCCATTTTCTACGGGGGTACCTGTTCCTGGCACTAGGGAACTATCAAGTGCATCAATATCGAAACTTAAATGGACTCCATCTACATTTGAAGAATTAATTTTATATAAAATCTCTAATATAATTTTATCTATGCCCATTTCTCGAAGCTTGTCCATAGTATAGAGATTAAGATTTAACTTTTTTGCTAATTTTATCTCCCCTTGGTCTAAATCCCTTGCTCCTATGATATAAACATTTTCTGGTTTAACTTTAGGGCTATTATCATAATATAAATGAATCATTTCATTTTCCCCAACACCCATAGCAGCAGCTAAAGGCATACCGTGGGAATTTCCAGAAGGTGATGTACTAGGAGTATTAATATCCCCATGTGCATCAATCCATATTACTGCCAACTCATTAAAATATTTACTCGCACCAGAAATACTACCTAAGCCTAATACATGATCTCCACCAATAATGAGTGGAAAGGATTTTGAACATAGGGAAGAATAAACTAAATGTGCCAAATTCTTATTGGTTTTTACTATTGCATCTAAGTACTTAATTTTTTTATTCTCTTTATATTTATCAGAAGGATGTACATAGGGAACAGATAAATTTCCAAAATCATAAAGAGTTTTATTATGTTTCTCTATAGTGGGGATAATCCCCTTTTGCCTTAATTTATCTGGTCCATATTGTACTCCATTCCTATCAGAACCATACATAATTGGAACTCCAATTAAATCAATTTCCATCAATATGACCCCCTTTAAAATTTCCAAACTATTAACTCTATTATAACAAACTGAAGACCCTAAACAAAGTTAAAGTTTAAAAATTATGTCCCTCCTATTGAAGTATTTTAACTTCCCAAATTAGCTTTATCCTGAATAATACTATGAACTTCTTCAGGAGTTAATCCATCTGCTTCTATTATAGATGCATTAGGCTTTTCAAACTCTGTATCATTAAGACTTAATTGATCTAGGCCTGAAACTACAATAGCATCATATTCATCAGAAACTATATTCTGCAAATTATCATTCCTATAGAGTGTATATACATCATAGCCTTGGGATTCTAAATAATCTATATATGGTGTTAAGGTATTTTCTACAACTATTTTTCTTTTCAAAAAGCTCACCTCCATTTTTAATATTATTTCCTAATGGGAAAATAATATTAAAATTCTTTATGAATAAAAATCTTATTTAATGCCAAAATAAAATTGTAGATTAAATCATAGTAGAGAGGAGATATTTTATGTCATTAAAAAATCCAATTAATATGGGGAATATTAATCAAATGGAACTACAGTCTTTAAGAGAGATAATCGGTGCCCATCAAACTATGGCAAGTAAATTTGATTTTTATTCAAATCAATGTCAAGATCCAAATATAAAAAGTCTTTTTAAACAATCTAGTCAGGATGCAAATACTACTGCAAATAGCCTTATAAATTCGTTAAAATAGGAGGGGAAAATATGCAAGAAAAAGATATGGTATCTGATATATTAGCTGGCACCAAGTCCAGTATTAATAGCTATACAAAAGCTATTACTGAATGTGCAAATCAACAATTAAGATCCACATTAGTGCAATTAAGAAATGAGGCAGAACAATTCCAATATCAATTATTTCAAATAGCAGAGCAAAAAGGATATTATACTCCTGCACCAACAGCAGATTCTAGTAGTATACAAGAGGTTAAATCAGGACTAACTGGTGGAGGAACTAGTATGAAATAAGGCGGCCATTGGTCGTCTTTTTTGCTATTGACATGGGTTTTGTTTTATGATATTTTTAATATGAACGTCTAAGACCTTTAAACTGAACCAGAGAGTTCAGAAAGGAAAGCGTAATATTGGAATAGTTATGCCTTCCTTCAGGGGGGCTTTTTTTATAGCCCTTTCACAAAAAAATAGAGGAGGTAAAAATATGATAACAGGTAGACATTTAATAGGCCCAGAGGATTTTTCTATTGAGGAATTAGAAGAGATTTTTATTTTAGCTGATAAAATCATAGAAAATGAAAAAGAATTTAAAGATGTTTGCAATGGGAAGATATTGGCTACACTTTTTTATGAGCCTAGTACTAGAACCAGATTTAGTTTTGAGACAGCCATGATGAGACTTGGAGGAAAAGTTGTTGGCTTTTCTGAGCCAGGTTCTAGTTCAGTTATGAAAGGAGAAAGTATTCCAGATACTATTCGTACAGTGGCTTCTTATGTAGATATTATAGCCATGAGACATCCCAAAGAAGGAGCACCTAAATATGCTTCCTTTTATTCTCAAGTTCCATTAATAAATGCAGGAGATGGAGGACATCAACATCCTACACAAACCTTAACAGATCTTCTTACCATAAGAGAGGTTAAAGGTGGTTTCGATAATTTAACTATTGGACTATGTGGAGACTTAAAATTTGGTCGCACTGTCCACTCTTTAATAAAAGCCCTTTCTAGATACAATAATATTAAATTTATATTAATCTCTCCAAGAGAATTGAAAATCCCAGATTATATAAAAACTGAAATATTTAAAAAGAATTCTATAGAATATGTAGAAGTTGAAAGATTAGAAGAAGTAATAGGTATATTGGATATACTCTATATGACTAGAGTGCAAAAAGAAAGATTTTTTAATGAGGCAGACTATATTCGTTTAAAGGATAGCTATATTTTAGATAAAGAAAAGTTAAAACTTGCAAAAAAGGATTTAGCTATACTCCATCCATTGCCAAGGGTAAATGAAATAAGCTATGAAGTAGATGAAGACCCTAGAGCCTATTATTTTAAACAAGTAAAATATGGTATGTATGTTAGAATGGCACTAATTTCAAAACTATTGGGGGTGGTAGAATGTTAAATATAGATAGTATTTCCAAAGGTATAGTCATAGATCATATTAAAGTAGGCTATGGCTTTAGCATATTTAAATATTTGGGCCTAGATAAGGCAGATTATACAGTGGCATTAATAATGAATGCACCAAGTAAAAAACGTGGTAGAAAAGATTTGATTAAAATAGAAAATAAAATAGATGTAGACTTAGCGATGCTAGGTTTTATAGATCCAAATATTACTGTAAATATTATAGAAAATGAAAAAATAGTGGAAAAGATAAACTTGTCCTTGCCAGAAGAAATAGAAGGGATTATAGAATGTAAAAACCCAAGATGTGTAACTTCCAATGAAAGAGATATACCCCATAAATTTGCCCTTATAGATGAAAAAGAGGGCATATACAAATGCGAATACTGTGATCAAATATATTCTTGGGAGGGATAATGTGGAGCTTTTAATTAAAAATGCAAGAATAGTAGACAAAGATAAAGATTTTCAGGGGGATATTTATATTAAAGATGGTAAAATATCTGCCTATGGCAAGGATTTAAATTATAATTGTAAAAACATTGACGGAAATGGATTAGTGGCAATGCCTTCCTTTCTAGATATGCATGTACATTTTAGAGAACCAGGCTATACCTATAAAGAAGATATATATACTGGCAGTAAAGCTGCACTAAAGGGTGGATATACTTTTGTAAATCTAATGGGAAATACTAAACCTATAGTTAGTAATATGGAAATTGTAAACTATGTTTTAGATAGGGCAAATAAATTAGATTTAATAGATATACATCAGGTAGTCTCCATAACTAAGAACTTTGATGGGGAAACATTAGCTCATTTAGATGAATTAGACAATAGAGTTAAACTTATTTCTGATGATGGCAAAGGAGTACAATCTAATTTAATTATGTATAAGGCAATGCTTAAGGCTAAAGAAAAAGGACTGATTTTAATTGCCCATGAAGAAGATAAGGAAATAGTAGCTGTAAGTACTAGATTATCGGAAAATATAATGACTTTTAGAGATATTTATTTATCCAATATTACAGGAGCAAAATTACACTTTGCCCATGTAAGCACCAAGGAATCTATTGAGGCTATAAGAAACGCCAAGATTGATAATCCAAATATCACCTGTGAAGTAACTCCACATCATATAGCTCTTTATAATAATGATTATAAAGTAAATCCTCCTATTAGGGAAAAAGAGGATGTAAGGGCAATTATCGAAGGAATAAAGGATGGTACTGTGGATATGATTGCCACAGACCATGCTCCCCACTCAAGGGAGGATAAGAAAAAAGGTGCTCCTGGTATATCCGGTATTGAAACTGCTTTTTCTATATCCTATACTACATTGGTTAAATCAGGGGAAATAAATTTAAATAGATTATCAGAATTAATGTCAGCTAATCCTGCTAAACTAGCCAAGATAAATAAGGGAGAAATAGAAAGAGGCTATGATGGGGATATTGTACTAATAGATTTGAATAAAAAAATTACCATAGATGGAGATAAATTTATATCTAAAGGGAAAAACACTCCCTTTAATGGAATGGAATTTTACGGAGAAATTAAGGCTACCATTAGAAGGGGAGAAATTAAATATAATGGGGGGATAGAAATTGATAATTGATAGACTGTATAAAGAGGTAGAGAAAAAGGGGAATGTATGTGTTGGCCTAGATACATGTTTAGATTATGTACCAATTCATATTAAGGAAAAATATCAAAATATAGATGAAATACTATTTCAATTTAATAAAAAAGTAATAGATAGTACCATAGATTTAGTTCCCGTATATAAATTGCAAATTGCCTTTTATGAGGCTTATGGCATAAAGGGTTTAATGGCTTATAAGAGGACTTTAGAATATATTAAAAGTTTAGATTCTATATCCATAGGAGATATTAAAAGGGGAGATATATCCTCTACAGCAGAAATGTATGCTAAAGCCCATTTTGAAGGGGAATTTGAAACAGATTTTATTACATTGAATCCCTATATGGGATTTGACAGTATAGAGCCTTATTTAAAGTATATTGAAACAGAAGAAAAAGGCATATTTGTATTACTTAGAACTTCCAATCCAGGGGCAAAGGATATACAATACCTCACAGTCAATGGACAATTGACAAATGACAATGGACAATTAGATACCCATTATAATCTTGATTCACCAGATTGTCATCCTGATTCACCAGATTGTCATCCTGAACGTAGTGAAGGATCTCCTTTATATTACCATATAGGAGACAAATTAGCTGAAATAGGTGCACGGTATATGGGTAGCAATGGTTACAGTTCTATAGGGGCAGTAGTGGGAGGTACCCACACTGATGAGGCTATGGAGATTAGGGATAGGTATAAAAATATGTTTTTCCTAATACCAGGCTATGGGCATCAGGGAGGACGAGGTAGTGATGTAGCCTTATATTTAAACCATGGAAATGGGGGAGTAGTTAATTCTTCTAGAGGGATTATTCTTGCTTATAAGGGCAAAGAGAATGTGGAAAATAAATTTGATTACTATATAAGACAAGCGGTATTTTCTATGAAGGAGGATATAGAAAATGAAATTAGGCTATAGACAGGGGATTATTTGTTCTAATATTGAAATAGCAACAAATATATATGAAATGAAAATTAGAGATTCTTCGCCTATGGCTCAGAATGACAAGGGCGAATGTCATCCTGAGCAAAGCGAAGGATCTCATTATTTAGGTTGCCCTGGTCAGTTCTATATGCTAAAATCCTGGGATCTAGATCCATTCTTATCTAGACCTATTAGTATTGCCAATATTGAAGAAGACAAATTAGTATTTTTATATGAAGCAAAGGGGAAGGGTACAGATATTTTTTCTAAACTGAAGATAATATAGAATTATTAGGTCCCCTTGGCAATGGCTTTAACATAGAAAAGGTGGCAAACAAAACGTCCCCTTGCCATATTGCTATTATAGCTGGGGGAATTGGAATAGCGCCTATGGTTTATTTGGCTAAAAAGTTGCAGGGAAAAGTGGACTTTTATTGTGGGCTTAGGGATGAGATATATTATATAGATATTATTAAAGAATATGTAGATAATATTTATATATCTACAGAAAGTGGTTCCCATGGGCATAAGGGATTTGTGACAGAATTGTTTGTACCTGAAAAATATGATTTGGTATATACTTGTGGACCAGCCCCTATGATGAAAAGGGTAATAGATATGGCCAAATCAGAAGTATTTGTTTCCATGGAAAGTAGAATGGCTTGTGGAATAGGGGCTTGTCTAGGCTGTACTATAGAGACAAAATCTGGCATGAAAAGGGTATGTAAAGAAGGACCAGTATTTTCAGGAAAGGAGGTAATTTTCCTTGATTGATACTAAAGTGAATATTTGTGGAATAGAGTTTAAAAATCCAGTAATAGCAGCATCTGGTACTTTTGGATTTGGACGGGAATATGAGGATTATTTTAATATTTCAAGATTAGGAGGTATATGTACTAAGGGACTAACCCTAAATAAAAAAGAAGGAAATAAAGGTATTAGAATCTACGAAGTATCCAGTGGATTATTAAATAGCATTGGATTACAAAATCCAGGTATTGATAATTTTATTGAAGAAGAATTACCTTTTATGGAAAAATTAGATACAGTAATAATTGCCAATGTAGGTGGAGGCACTATAGGAGAATATATAGAATCTATTTTAAAATTAAATAATACCAATATAGATATAATTGAATTAAATATTTCTTGCCCAAATGTAAAAGAAGGAGGTATGGCCTTTGGAATAAAATCTAAAATCTCTTATGAAGTAGTTAAAGAAGTAAAAGATGTATGTGAAAAACCACTAATTGTAAAACTATCTCCCAATGCAGAAAATATAGTGGAAATGGCAGAATACTGCACAAAGGCTGGAGCAGATGGATTATCCCTTGTAAATACTTTTAGTGGAATGGCCATAGATATATACTCTAGAAAGCCTATATTTAACAATATAATAGCAGGATTATCAGGCCCTTGTATAAAACCTATTGCACTACGAATGGTGTATGAAGTATCTAGGGCAGTAGATATTCCCATTATAGGAATAGGTGGAATTTTAGATTATAAAGATGCAATAGAATTTATAATGGCTGGAGCCTATGCTATACAAGTGGGTTCAGGGAATTTTATTAAAACAGATATTTCATTAGATATAATTAATGGAATAGAGAATTTTATGAAAGAGGAAGGAATAAAAAGTTTAAAGGAAATAAGAGGAATAATAGGGAGGGATATAATATGTTAATTAAAATATTAAAAGAAACAGGAGCACTTTTAGAAGGTCATTTTTTATTATCCTCAGGAAAACATAGTGATGGATATGTTCAATGTGCCAAACTTTTAATGTATCCAGATAAAGCAGAAATAGCCATAAATTCAATAGTAGACAAATTAAAAGATTTGGATTTTGATATAGTATTAGGCCCTGCCATGGGAGGGATAATAGTAAGTTATGAATTAGCTAGGCAAATGGGGAAACCTAGTATATTTTCTGAAAGGGAAAATGGCGAAATGAAATTAAGACGGGGATTTAATATAAAAAAGGGGCAGAAAGTATTAATAACAGAAGATGTGGTAACCACAGGTAAATCAGCCTATGAAGCTATTAAAGTAGTAGAAGATTTAGGCGGTGAAGTAGTGGGTATAGCTTGTATTGTAGATAGGAGTAGTGGGGATATAAAATATCCTATATATAGTGGAGTGAATTTAGATATAAACACCTATGAAGCTGAAGAATGTCCATTATGCAAAGAAAATATTCCAATAATTAAACCTGGAAGTAGGAAAATAGCTAAATAATAAACGTGCTTGATTTGTCATCCTGAACGCAGGCTCTGCACACCCATGGAAACAAACCAAGGTAGTGAAGGATCTTGGGCTTATGCCATTTAGAGATCCTTCACTGCGTTTAGGATGACATTTTAGTTTTTTTCAGCAGCCCCGAAGTAATAGGGCTGTTTCATAATATTTTTAATTGCTGTCATAATCCTTAATTAGGTTGGTGATACTAAATCAAAGTAGTAATAAAAAGGGTGGCATAGATGATATCAAAAAAAATTGATAAAAATAAGCAAGAAATAAGAAATATTTTTTATAATACTAGTGATTTAACAACCTATGAGTTTGAAACTAAATCAAATATAAAGATAATGATATGCTACATAGAAGGTTTAATAGACAAAGATTTACTTGATAGAGATATAATCAAACCAATAATATTGAATTTAGAGAAATCAACAGATATAAAAAAAGTAATATATGTATCTAATGTTGAAGAGGGAATCTCCCTAAAAGATATAGCAAATACTTTGACCTCTGGTAGTGTAGCAATATTTATAGATGGAATTAGTCAATCCTATATTGTAAATTTGAATAAATGG
>DAIMNI010000031.1:0-6879 GCA_036720245.1 Tissierellia bacterium
CTACCACAACTTTATCCTTATCCTTTAAATCTCCACTTATAATCATTCTCCCCATTTTTGTTTCTAAATTCTTTTCTAAAAACCTTTTTACTGGTCTTGCACCGTATTGAACTGAATAGGCTTTATTTAGGACTAGTTCTTTAGCCTCTTCTGTGAATTCAATTTCTATTTGTCTATCTTGTAATCTTTCTTCTATTTCATCTATTTGTAAATCAATTATTTTAAATATTTCTTCTCTTTGTAATGGTTTAAATAGTACTATTTCATCTAAACGATTTAGAAATTCAGGTCTAAAGGTTCTTTTCATTTCATCCATAACTTTTTCTCGGGTACCTTCATCTATTTTCCCATCTTCTTTTAAGCCTTCTAATATATAATGGGAACCTATATTAGATGTCATTATAATTACAGTATTTTTAAAGTCCACTGTTCTACCTTGATTATCTGTAAGTCTACCATCGTCTAATACTTGAAGAAGTATATTAAATACATCGGGATGAGCCTTTTCAATTTCATCAAATAATATTACAGAATAGGGTTTTCTCCTAACTGCTTCTGTTAATTGGCCTCCTTCATCATAGCCCACATACCCAGGGGGTGCTCCTATAAGTCTTGACACAGAATATTTTTCCATATATTCACTCATATCAATTCTTATCATATTTCTTTCATCATCGAATAAGGTTTCAGTTAAAGATTTGGCAAGTTCTGTTTTACCTACTCCAGTTGGTCCTAAAAATATAAAAGAACCTATTGGCCTATTTAATGGCTTTATTCCTGCTCTAGCTCTAATAACTGCATCTACCACAGCCTCTACTGCCTCATCCTGACCTATGACTCTTTTTTCCAAAATTTTATCTAAATTTAACAGCTTTTCCCTTTCTGTTTCTACTAGTTTAGATACGGGAATTCCTGTCCATTTAGAAACTACTTCGGCTATTTCTTCTTCTGTAACTTCCTCTTTTAGCATTCTGTCTTCTTGGTCTTTTGAATTGAGTTTTTCTAGTTTATTTTCTAATTCAGGTAATTTACCATATTTTAATTCAGATAGTTTTTCCAAATCATATTTTCTTTCTGCATCTTCTATTTCCCTTTTTGTTTTGTCTATTTCTTTTTTTATTTCTTTTAATGAGGATATTTCCCTCTTTTCTTCTTCCCATTTTGCTTTTTTAATATCATAATCTTCTTTTAAATGGGTTAATTCTTTTTCTAGTTTTTCAAGGCGTATTTTAGAGCCTTCATCTGTTTCTTTTTTAAGTGCTGCCTTTTCTATTTCTAATTGTAATATTCTTCTTCTTATTTCATCTAATTCAGCTGGCATACTATCTATTTCTGTTCTTATCATGGCAGAAGCTTCATCCATTAAATCTATGGCTTTATCTGGCAAATATCTATCGCTAATATATCTATCAGAAAGAGTAGCGCAGGCAATAACTGCATTGTCGGAAATCCTAATTCCATGGTGAACTTCATATTTTTCCTTAATTCCTCTAAGAATAGATATTGTATCTTCTACTGTAGGCTCGCCTACTAATACTTTTTGAAATCTTCTCTCTAAGGCTGCATCTTTTTCTATATATTTTCTATACTCATCTAAGGTAGTGGCTCCTATACATAGGATTTCACCTCGAGCTAACATTGGCTTTAATAGATTAGATGCATCCATAGAACCTTCTGTCCTACCTGCTCCTACTATATTGTGAATTTCATCTATAAACATTATTATTCTTCCATCAGATTCTTCTATTTCCTGTAATACTGCCTTTAATCTTTCTTCAAATTCTCCTCTATACTTTGCTCCTGCAATTAAGGCCCCCATATCTAAAGCAAATATGGTTTTATCCTTTAATCCTTCTGGCACATCTCCATTAATTATCCTTTGTGCCAAGCCTTCAACTATGGCAGTTTTTCCTACACCTGGTTCACCTATAAGGACTGGATTATTTTTAGTTCTTCTGGATAAAATTCTAATAGTATTTCGTATTTCTTCATCTCTACCTATGACTGGATCTAGTTTCCCTGCTCTTGCCTCCTCTGTTAAGTCCCTTCCAAATCTTTTTAATGCCTCATAAGTTGCTTCTGGATTATCAGAGGTAATAGTTTGACTTCCTCTAATGTTTTTAAGGGCTTCTAAAAAGCTTTGTAAGTTTATATTATATCTTTTAAAAATCTTCTCAGATGGGATTCCTCTTTCTTTAAGTAGTGATATATAAATATGCTCTACTCCTACATACTCATCCCCAAATTTTTTAGCCTCATCTTCTGCATTTAAAAGTATCTTAGTATATATTCTACTAGGGTATAGATTATTTCCACCAGATTGTTTAGGAAGATTATCCATTTCTTTTTCTACATCATTTTTAATTAATTCTACATTCTTTCCCATATAAGATAATACTCTTGGTATTAATCCTTCATCTTGATTTATTAATGCGGAATGAAGATGAATTTCCTCCAACTGAGGATTTCCATTTTTAATAGCTAATTCTTGAGAATTTTGAACTACCTCTAAACTTTTTTGTGTAAACTTATTTAAATCCATATTTATCACCTCTCAATATAATTATTTCCATATATATTATTTCTATGTTTTGATTTTGACTTTCTTTGACCTTCAATTTATTATAACCCTTTTTTTGGGGAAAAGCAAGGGGATTTTAACGTCCCCTTGCCATATTTATCTCTGTGTTTTTATATCTAGCCAAAGTTCATCATATACTTTGATAATATCTTTTGGGTCTTTGAATATTTCTACATCTCCCATTTCTTCGTCTGTGGGATAGGCTATTTTGCTATTTACTATGTGTTCTGGTAGCAGTTCTTTAGCTTTATAATTTGGTGTGGAATAGCCTATATATTCAGTATTTCTTGCAGCTATTTCTGGCCTAAGCATGAAATTAATAAATTCTTCTGCTAGTTCCTTATTTTTGCTGGCCTTTGGTATTACCATAGAATCAAACCATAAATTCGACCCTTCCTTTGGAATGGCATAATCTAAGTTTTCATTTTCCCAAATAGCTGCTTCAGCATCCCCTGACCATACTACAGCTAGGGCTGCATCTTCTGCTATCATCATATCTTTTACTTCGTCTCCTACATAGGCATATACTAAGGGTTTCTGTTTTATTAATTCTTCCTTGGCTTCTTCCAATTCTTTTTCATCTCTAGTATTCATGGAATATCCTAGTTTTTTAAGTGCTACTGCTATAGAATCTCTTTGACTATCTAACATAAGGATTTTCTTATTATATTTTTCATCCCAAAGTATATCCCAGCTATCTACCTTTTCATCTACCATATTTTTATTATAAAGTATACCAACAGTTCCCCAAAGATAAGGAGCTGAATACTCGTTATTTGGATCATATTCAAGATCTAAAAATCTTTCTTCTATATTGTTTAAATTTGGGATATTATTTTTATCTAATTTTTCTAGCATATCTTCATCTATCATTCGTTCAATCATATAGTCTGAAGGAAATGCTACATCATAACTGGTTCCACCTTTTTTTAAGCTCACATACATATCCTCATTAGTTGCAAAAGTATTGTAATTTACTTTTACATTAAATTCTTTTTCAAAATCCTTTATAACTGAAGGCTCTATATACTCCCCCCAATTATATACATTAAGTGCAGGTTTTTTGTTTCCACAAGCAGTGGCTGATAATCCTAGAATTAAAATTATACCTATTATAAATACTTTTTTTATGTTTTTCATATAATATCGCCCCTTTCCCCAATTGATTTTGCCGATCTAGAATTTATTATTAAAAGTAATGCTAATAAAAACACAAACATCAAAGTAGATAATGCATTTATTACAGGATTAATCCCACGTCTTGCCATGGAATATATGGTAATACTTAAATTGCTTACTCCTGCCCCTTGATTAAAGAAAGAAATTACAAAATCATCTATAGATAAAGTAAAAGCCATTAATGCACCTGTAACAATCCCTGGCATTATCTCGGGTATAACTACTTTTCTAATAGCATAAAAAGGTGTGGCACCTAAATCCATTGCCGCCTCTGCCAAATGTTTATTCATCTGTTTTAGTTTAGGTAATATTGATAATATTACATAGGGTATGGAAAAAGTTATATGAGATAGAAGCATAGTCATAAATCCAGGTTCTATTCTCATAAGCTTAAATAAAGTCATTAAGGATACCGCTGTAACAATATCTGGGTTTAATACGGGTAAATAATTTAAATTTAATATTAACCTTTTTCTAAATCCTGGCATACCATATATGCCTATAGCTGCAAAGGTTCCAATTATAGTGGATATTATGGAAGATAGTGTTGCTACAATTATTGTGTAGTACAATGCCCTAAGTATTTCATCATTTCTAAATAGTTCTACATACCATTTAAAAGTAAACCCACTCCATACCCCTCGGGATTTGGAATTATTAAAGGAAAATACTATAAGAACTATTATTGGTGCATAAAGAAACAAAAATATTAAAAAGGTGTATACTTTTTTAAAGCCCTTCTCTACCATAATCCTCCACCTCCCTCTTTATCCTTTTCAAATTTAGAGGTAAATGCCATAGATATTAATATAAATACCATCATAATAATAGAAATGGCAGAACCAAAATGCCAATCTCCAGTACCTAGGAATTGTTGTTCGATTAAATTTCCTATTAACATATATTGGCCTCCACCTAATAGTCTAGAGATTACAAAAGTGCTTACTGCCGGCATAAATACCATGGTAATTCCAGTAACTATGCCTGGAATACTCAATGGGAAAATGACTTTTGAAAACACTTCCCATTTACTGGCACCTAAATCTTCTGCAGCTTCTATTAGGGATTTATCTATTTTAATTAATACAGAATAAATAGGAAGTACCATAAAGGGTAAAAAATTATATACCATTCCAAGAAGCACTGCCCCATCATTGTAAATTAAGTTTAATGGACCAAATCCTAGTTTTGTAATAATATAATTTATAAATCCATTTTTTCCAAGCAATGTTAGCCATGCATAGGTTCTAAGTAAAAAATTCATCCACATAGGTATAACGAATAATAATATCATTACATTTCTCTTTCTTATATTTTCCCTAGCTATAATCATGGCCATGGGATAACCCAGTATAAGGCAAATCGCTGTAGATTTTAATGCTAAATCAATAGATCTCCATAGTACATCTAAATATCTTGGGTCTAAAAATCTTTTAAAATTAGCTAAAGTCAAATTCATATTTTTAATATCTAGCTCACTTGCTGTAAGTGAATAAAGTAATATTAATCCTAAGGGAACTACTATGAAGATTATTATCCATACAATATAGGGATAAGCCCCCCATTTCATTTTCATTCACTCACCACCTTTTTCATAATATGAATATTTTCAGGGATTACATTCATACCTATTTCTGTACCTACTGGTCTCATTATGGTGCTATGAATCATCCATTCTATATCCTTATCTTGAACCATTATTTCATAATGAACTCCTTTAAAAGTAACAGATTTCACAATACCTGTAATCATACCTTCCTCTTTTGTAGTTATTTCCAAATCTTCTGGTCTGATTACCACATCTACCTTTTCATTTTTATCAAATCCACTATCTACACAATCGAAAACTCTTCCAGCAAATTCTACTATAAAATCCTTATACATAATTCCATCTATAATATTGCTTTCCCCTATAAACCTAGCCACAAAGGCATTGTTAGGCTCATTATATATATCTACTGGCGTGCCAATTTGCTGTATGATTCCCTTATCCATAACTACCACCGTATCTGACATAGTAAGAGCTTCTTCCTGATCATGAGTTACATATATAAAGGTAATACCTACTCTTTTTTGCATGTTTTTTAATTCTATTTGCATTTCTTTTCTAAGTTTTAAATCCAATGCTCCTAAGGGTTCATCTAATAATAATACTTTAGGTTCATTTACCAAGGCTCTGGCAATAGCCACTCTTTGCTGCTGCCCCCCAGATAGTGAATCTATGGTTCTATTTTCAAAGCCTTTAAGATTTACTAATCTTAACATATCTTGAACCTTTGCTTTTATTTCATCTTTGGGAATCTTTTTTATTTTTAGGCCAAAGGCTATATTATCAAAGACATCCATATGGGGAAATAGGGCATATTTTTGAAATACAGTGTTTATCTGCCTTTCATAGGGAGGCATATTAGTAATATCTTTTCCTTCAAATATGACCTTTCCCTCTGTCGGCTGTTCAAATCCTCCAATTATTCTAAGAGTTGTGGTTTTCCCACATCCACTAGGACCTAATAAGGTTAAGAATTCATTTTTCCTAATATAAAGATTAATATCGTCTAAAACTAGATTATCACCATATCTTTTAGATATATTTTTTAAGTCTATAGTATGATTTTTTTCCATAACTTAACCCCCTTAAATCTATTTAAAAACTTGGTGGTGAACTTACCCATAATACAGTGGCTTTGCTTTTCCCAGCATTGGAAATATAGTGATTAGCATCGGCTTTATAATAAAAACTTTCTCCTTTTCTTACCTTATGCTTTTCACTGCCTATATGGATAAATATCATTCCTGATATTACATGTCCAAACTCTTCTCCCTCATGGGGAGAATCCTCCTTGGTTCTACCTTCAGCTTCCAATTCCATAAGTATTGGTTCCATAATATTTTTTTGTGCATTTGGAATAATCCACTGAAGCACATATTTATAATCCTCATTTTCTGATACAAAAGCATCGTCTTTTGA
Source organism: Tissierellia bacterium (assembly GCA_036720245.1). Taxonomy (GTDB): domain Bacteria; phylum Bacillota; class Clostridia; order Tissierellales; family Tepidimicrobiaceae; genus JAAZMA01. The sequence continues at coordinate 6,729 of DAIMNI010000031.1, forward strand.
AAAGACAATTTTATCGTCTTCTATTTCATTAAAAAAATCCTTTAAATTAGTCCCTAGCCCTTCTAAAATATCTGATAATGTTGCAATAGATGGTGAGGTCAAATCCCTTTCTAATTGTGAAATAAAGCCTTTAGTTAATTCACATCTATCT
>DAIMNI010000031.1:6889-9867 GCA_036720245.1 Tissierellia bacterium
TTCCAACTGAGATATAAATCCTTTGGAAAGTTCTGCTCTGTCTGCTAATTCTTCTTGAGTTAAAGAATTTTGAACTCTAAGTCTTTTAATCTTTTCACCTATTTCCATATTCATCCCCCAGTAACTATATATTAAACTATATACTTAATATTACTAAACTTTAAAACTAACTATATTATTATAAGCAAAATTAACATAGAATGTCAATACTTTTTTATAAAATATTTATCCCTTATATCCTTTGAAATATACAAGATTGTGGGCAACTAGCCTTCTTTACTAGTTTAATATATAAATCTTTTTACTTAATAAAAAAAACCAGTTATTAAACTGGTTTTTTGAAAATTGTTTTACTATTTAAAGCTTTTCCATATTATTTATATATGGCATCAGCATATTTCTTCTCTTTATTTTCTAATTTTTCTTCCCATACTTTATCGGCAGTTTCAGCCCATGCTTTGGCAGCTCCTTTTGTTTTTGCTGTTAAGTCCCTTACATCCTCTTTGTCGATTGGTTGAGTAGAATGTGCCCCAGATTTATCTACCATTTCCTCTATTTTTTCTGGATTATCTAATACTGGGCATGGTCTTAGATGATTTTCATTAAATGGTTGATTTTCTTTATATTGCATAAATATTGGAGATTGTAATGCTTCAATTAAACTTACATCTTTAATGTTTACATTGGAATAGTGAACAAAGGCACAAGGCTCTACATCTCCATTAGCATTAATATGAAGATACCTTCTTCCACCAGCTATACATCCATGAACATATTCTCCATCATTCCAGAAGTCTAATAAGAATATTGGCTTCTTACTTCTTAAATCCTTTAATCGATAATACATATATTCTCTTTGTTCTGATGATGCAAGTAAATCTGTAACAGCATCTTTTCCTATTGGCATATAGGTGAAATACCAACCAAAGGTGCAGCCCTTCTCTACTAAGAAATCTATATATTCATCTGTAGCCACACTATCTGTGTTATATTTATGATAGCAAGTTGAGAAGCCAAAGATTACTCCCTCTTTCTTTAGTAAATCCATAGCTTTCATTACTTTTTCATAGGTTCCGTCTCCCCTTCTCATATCTGTAGCATCTCCAGGTCCTTCTACAGATATGGCTAAACCAAAGTTTCCTAATTCTCCTAGTTTTTTAGCAAAAGCTTCATCTACTAATGTTGCATTAGTAAAAGATAAGAAAGCACAATCACTATGTTCTTCTGCTAATCTTATTAAATCATTTTTTCTCACAAGTGGTTCTCCACCAGAGAATATATACATGTAGACTCCAATTTCTTTGCCTTCGCAAATTATTCTATCTAGCAAATCATAGCTTAATGAATCTGTTTTATCATATTCTGCTGCCCAACATCCAGTACATTTCAAATTACAAGCTGAAGTTGGGTCCACAAGTATTGCCCAAGGTACATTGCAATTATATTTCTCCTTTGCCTTATCTTGAATTGGTATTCCTACTATACCAGAGTTCACCATATAGTTTATCAAAAATTTTTGTCTAGATGCAGGTGAAAGCTCATCGAAAAATCTTTCCATAAGTTTATACCAATTGCTATCATGATCCGCTATAATTTGTTGAAATTTACGATAAAATCCCTTGTGGTTTTCTCTGGTAATCAATTTTTCTGACCAATCTAACAGCTTTGGCAAATTGCCCATGGGATCCTTTTCAACATATTTTAATCCCTCATTCATCATTGCAGTACTAATCAATTGTTTTACCTTTGCCACTATAAACCCCTCCCTAAATTAGGCCATTAATCCATCAATTAATAAATTTAAAGATTCCGTTTTAGCTTCCCTATCCACAGTATTGTTTGTCCTATTTAATGTAAAAGTTTCAATAAAAGTATAAATTGTACTTGCTAAAGATTCACTATCCACGGGTTTAATTTCTTTTGCTTCTATGGCCTCAATTATTAATCTTTCAATTTTTTCCTTTAATTCTTGAGTTTCAGATCTTAAATTCTCCAAAAACTCATTTTTACTTCTATTTAATATTAACCAAGCTTCTAATAAAAGTATAAAAACATAATTATTATCCTCATCCTTGGTTAATTGACGAACTACCTCTTTTATTTTTTCTACAAAGGTTAAATTTTCATTTGCCATAATTTTATCTACATCAGTATTCATTTCTTCTAAGGTGCTTTCTATAGTATGATAAAAAATTTCATCTTTGTTTTCAAAATACTGATAAAGAGTAGTTCTACCCATGCCGCATTTTTTAGATATGAGAGAAAGATTAGTATTGTGATAACCATGCTTTGCAAACACTATTTTAGAATTCTCTATTATTTCTTTTCTCTTTAAATCATAATCTATAATTTTGGGCAATTTTAAACTATCCTCCTTCCAATAAATAAAATAAAATCTTACCTTTATTTTATTTTATACCTAATTGACACTCATGTCAATATAAAGTCTCATTTATTTCCATGCCCCTTTTAATTTATATTATAAATCTTCATATTGACTATAGCATTTTTAATTAAGGAGTCTATATCAATATTTCCCTCCGAATTTTCAATATCCACAAGTCTTGGTTTAGTAACTGGATGTTTTGGTGAAAACAATGTACAGCAATCATCAAAGGGAAGTATAGACAATTCGTATGTATCTATATCCTTTGATATATCTATTATATCCACCTTGTCTAATCCAATTAGAGGCCTTAATATAGGCATATTTACTGAACTATTTACTACAGATATTCCTTCAATAGTTTGGGAGGCCACCTGACCTAAACTCTCCCCCGTTATTAAAGCATCTAAATTATTTCCTAAAGCAATTTTTTCTGCAATTCTCATCATAAATCTACGAGATAAAATAGTCATTTCTTTTTCAGGACATTTTTTATTTAATTCCTTTTGAATTTCTAATATATTTACACTATATAATTTACGGCGAATGGCGCCACAGTCCCGGCGAAGCATTGGTCAGGGCCATTAGCAGT
>DAIMNI010000031.1:9877-24152 GCA_036720245.1 Tissierellia bacterium
ACTATATAATTTTATATTTCCCGTATAAATACTTAATTTTCCAGCTAGGCTTTTTACCTTTTCCTCAGCTCTTTCACTGGTAAAAGGGTAGGAATGAAAATGTACTCCCGATATATTCATCCCCCTCTTAGCCATCATAAATCCAGCTACAGGACTATCTATTCCCCCAGACAAAAGTAATAATCCATCTCCATTGGTTCCTACTGGCATACCCCCATAACCTTCTATTCTATCAATATAAATATATGCATTTTTTTTAATATCAATATATAGATAAAAATCTGGATTGTGAACATCTACAGTTAATTCTTCAAAATTTTCAAGAATAAATCCTCCCATATACTTTGAAATCTCTGGAGATTTCATTGGAAAAGACTTATCTGATCTACGGCTTTCCACTTTGAAGGTTTTAACAGGAGTTTCAGATAACTTCTCCTTAACTATTTCTATACTAGCTAATTCTATTTCCTTCATATCTTTTTCCACTCTATAACAAGTACTAATATAAACTAATCCAAATACCTTTTTTAATTTATCTATTATTAAATCTAAATTTTCCCTTGGTGCTTCAATATATATTTTTCCCTGCTCTTTATATATTCTATGATATTCTATATCTCCTATTGCCCTTTTCATTTTAGATATTAATTGATCTTCAAAGTATTTTCTATTTAATCCCTTTAACGCTATTTCCCCTACGCTTACACTTATTAATTTTTCCATTCTTTCACCTCATAGTAATTTGTCTAATTTCCTCTATGGATTCTTTAAGTACCTCCATAGTATAATCTATTTCTTCTATTGTATTTTCATAAGAAAAGCAAAATCTAATAGCCCCTTCACTTTGCAAATCTGTTAAACCTAATGCCTTTAAAACATGAGATTTTTCAGTACTCTTAGAGGAACAAGCTGAACCTGTAGATACATAAATATTTTTATCTTCTAAATAATGTAATAGCACCTCTCCCCTAGTATATTCGAAGGATACATTTAGTATATAGGGGGAACTGTTTTCTCCCATAGGGCTATTAATATGAAGATATTTAATTTCATCTATTAGTCTTTTTGTAAAATAAGATTTAATTTCCTTTACTTTTTGAAAATCTTTTGTATTATTTTTCTCCATAATTTCTACAGCTTTACCTAATCCCATTATACCTGGTATATTTTCTGTTCCAGAACGCATACCTTTTTCTTGATTTCCACCAAAAACTATTGGTTCTAAATTTAAGCTTTTATTTATATAGAGTCCTCCTATACCCTTGGGTCCATGAATTTTATGCCCACTAAAAGAAAGTGTATCTATGCCCCAATCTTTAATTTTAATTGGAATCTTTCCAAAGGCCTGAACTCCATCTACATGTAAAATGGTATTAGGGTTTTTTTCATTTATTATTTCCTTTATTTCCTTTATGGGCTGTATACTTCCTATTTCATTATTAACTAACATTATGGCTACTAGTATTGTATCTTCTCTAATGGCATTTTTCAATTCTTCTAGGGAAATAAGCCCATTTTTATCTACTTTTAAATAAGTAATCTCATAGCCTAATTTTTCATAATGTTTTAATGTATTTAATACAGATGGATGCTCTATATTTGTACTTATTATATGGTTTCCCTTCTTATTATATTTGTTTATTATGCCTTGGATAGCTAAATTATTGCTTTCCGTACCTCCAGATGTAAAATACATTTCATCTTTATCTACTCTTAGAAAATTTGAAATACCTTCTCTAACTCCTTCTAGCTTTTTTTCTACATTAAAACCCATTCTGTGTAATGAAGAGGGATTCCCATAATCTTCTCTTAAATAATAAATCATTTCATCTATTACTTCATCCCTTGCTTTAGTTGTAGAACAATTATCTAAATAAATTTCCAAAATACCACCTCATTTGTTCTTTTACAATTCTTAAATATTTTTTCCTATTATATATTATATATTATTTTTTAATTACAATTACTATTATACTAGACTTTTGACCTATATTAAAGCCAGACTAAAGTAACTTTTAAAACTTTTTAAAAAAAGTTTAAAAAAGATGTTGCAAATCTTGTCGGAATTTGCTATACTTTAGTACGTGGTTATCCCCCTGGTAACCTCAAATAAGATCTCTATTCCCAATACCCCTTTTGAACGGTTTATTTCCATCCATATGGATGGGAGCCCCTTTAAGGGGCTTTTTTTCTTTTTATGCATTAATTTTTATTAATTTGTGATAAAATATAATTAATATATATTAAGGAGGATTTTTATGGCCAATAAAACAGCTATTATTTTTACTGGTGGTACTATTTCTATGAAAATAGACCCAAGAATTCATGCTGCCATACCTGCACTATCTAGTGAGGAAATTATGGCTATGGTAACAAACATTGAAAAGTTTTCTGAAATTGAAATAATTAATTTTTCCAATGTTCCAAGCCCTCATATTGATCCTAAAATGATGATGGAATTATCCGTATTAGTAAATGAGACTGTTAATAGGGAAGATATTACAGCAGTAGTTGTAACCCATGGAACAGATACTTTAGAGGAAACAGCTTATCTATTAGATCTAACTGTGAATACAGAAAAACCTGTTATTGTAGTTGGTGCCATGAGAAATAGTTCTGAACTTGGATATGATGGTTCTAGTAATTTATCTGCAGCAATTTGTACAGGCATTTCTCAAAATGCTAGAAATAAAGGAGTATTAGTGGTAATGAATAATGAGGTAAATGCTGCTAGTGAAGTTACAAAAACTAATACTCTATCCTTAGATACATTTAAGTCACCAGAATTTGGTCCCTTAGGAATTGTGGATAATGATGAAGTAATTTTTTATAGAGATATTGTCAATAGGCAATTTATTGATACTCAGAAAATTGAGGAAAAGGTTGGCCTATTGAAAACTGCCCCTGGTATGGAATCCGATATAGTTAATTTTTATATAGATAATGGATATAGGGGAATAGTTATTGAGGCATTAGGCAGAGGAAATATCCCACCCAAAATGATAGATGGAATTAAAAATGCCATAGAAAAAAATATACCCATAGTAATGGTTTCTAGATGCCCTACCGGAAGAGTCTTGGATACTTATGGCTATGAGGGTGGAGGAAAACATTTAAGGGATTTAGGTGTAATATTTGGCAAAAATCTTCCAGGGCAAAAAGCCCGTATAAAATTAATGTTAATATTAAGTATTACAAATAATATGGAAGTTATTAAAAAGCTTTTTGAAGAGTAGAGATGCCATTAGCATCTCTACTTTATTTAAAGCCCCTAGCCCTTCTAATTAAATAATTTTCTATTTCCTCAACTCTTTCTTCTAATAATCTTAAATTATGTATAGGCTTTTCTTCTTCCATTATATTTATTCGCTTTTCCAATTCACTATATATCTCATATAGTTTTTTTATTTCTTCTATAATTTCGTTATTTAAAACCTGAGATTTATATAATTTTTTTTTAGGGGAATTTCTATGGTATTATCTAGGGAACCGAAGCCTATGAATTTTATGTCTTCCCCAAATATTCCAAAGGAATGATTTAATATATTTTTATCTTTCTTATTTATATATTTATATCTAACTATATCTTTATCTTTAATATCTTTCCATAAATAAATAGAAGCCCAATTATCCCCCATATCTAAGCTAAATCTACTAAGGATATTTTCATATTCTGCCCATACAATCCATAAGATATTTTCATGATAGATTAATGTAGGCCAACTAATATTTTCTTTATTTGAAATTTCCAATTCTATTTCCCTTTGAAAATCCTTTAAATTATATCTTTCATATTTTACTACTAAATTTTCATCAAATTCACAATAGCTTAGATGTAATTTACCATCTATTATTAAAGCATCTAAATAAAGCTTTCCTATTGGATTTTCTGTAAGCTTAATTTCTTTTTCCCATTTTCCCTCTTTAAAATTAAAATTTTTGCAATAGATTTCTTCAGCTTTTTTCATATTATAATAAATCAATTTTATTTTTTCTTCACCTGAAATAATTTTCATTGGATTTAAAACTTGATTTATTTCTATATCTCCTACTAAATTTGTTACCCAAGTATCTCCATTGTAATAGTGATGAACTATTCTATATTTTTTTCCTTCTAAGAATACATTATAAAATATATGAGGAAAATTATCTATTATCTCTAGATTTAAATTGAAAACCTCTGGCATAGGCTCTTCAGTAAGTATTATCTCCTTTGTACTTTCCTCTGTCTTTATTAATAATATTAAATAAAAACTTTTATCCTGGTAAATAGTATATATATTGTTTTTATTGTCTATGGAAATATCATATTCTAATAGTGCTTTATCACTTATTTTTTCTTCCTGAAACTTGTTATCTTTATTTTGAAAACCATAAGAAAGTATTGTCCCTTCATTTAATTTAAATAAATAAAGATTGTCACTAAAATCCTCTATTAGCACTATATTATTAGTATAAATCATAATCTCACCACCTTTAGTATTCTTTTAAATTTTATTATATTTGTGGTTGAAATATTACTAATTAAATGTAACAAGTACCAAAGTTTTAGAATATATTAGGAGTGAGGTAAGGAAATTATCTCTAGCTTAAAAGGAGGGAAAACAATGGATTGCTCAAAGATTAAACCTGAAACCATTGGTTTAGGTATTACTGATAGATGTTGTGTAGGAAATACTGGCTGTGAGTGGGATGGTACTTTAAGAAATGTTAAGGCAGAACCTATATTTGTCCAAAAAGTATATGATGCCACTTTAGTTAATTTACAGGCCTTAAGTACTATAAATAATGTAAGATTTACACCTAATCTTGGCGCAGGTGCCAGAATAGTTAGGGTTTTAGATATACGTTGTAGAAGGTTTTTCAATCCAAATAATATAAATGACCCAAGAAATTTAGTTGTAGAACCCGAAACTAGTTTATCTGGCGGCCAATTTGTTAAGGATGATAAAGGCAAACCTGTAGAAATAGTAGGTCCTGATGGATTTAGAACAGAAAATTTAATATTTGCCGATACATCTGAATGTGATGAGGATGGTAGAGGTACACCTGTATTTGGAACACAAAAAGTTAGAATTAGAGGGAATGTAATAGTAGAAATGGATGTAGTAGTTCAAACTTCTAGTACTAGAAGAAGAAACGTAACCTTAGCCGCTAATGTACCTATTACACCTGTGGAATTAACTAACTTTTTTGAATTATGTATACCATCTGTATTTAATTCCGCCTTCTTCCCAAGATTTACAGAATTCTGTAGTATACTTTGCGAAACCAGATTAGCTACCAATAATATTCAAAGGGATATAAGAATATGCCCTGACAATGGAGAAGTAAGAGCAGATTTAATTATAGCACTTTGTATCTCCTGTGAAAAGAAAGTAATTGTGCCAGTTCAGCTTTGTGTATTATCTACTGGATTTCCACAATTATCGCCAGAAGTATCCCCAATTTGTACCACCTTCCCAACTCTATTTCCTAAGCAAATAGACGAGGCAAATGTCGACCCAGGACCTTGCCCCCGACCAAGATTCTCGCTAGAAGCAGAGGAATTTATAGGGGAAGGGCCAAGAAGAAAACACTATGATGAATATGAAGAATAAAATAGGTGCTTAAAGCACCTATTTTATTATATCTACTATTTCTATTTCCTGTGGCTTTAAAAAATCTATAAACTCATCCCCTACCTTGACTATTGCTTTTGTACAAGCCTGAGGATGTATATAGATGATTTGACCCTTGTCCCCGTTGCTTAAGAGCACAGTACAGCCTACATAAAATTCAGCAATTTTATCCAAGAAAACCCTTGTAAATTTTGGTTCTAAAAATGTAAAACCTTCCCCACTCAATATTTCTGCTGCAAAAAAAGGTGATACTTTAGTCCTATATACCCTATTGGAAGTAATAGCATCATATATATCACAAACTGCAATAACTTTTGCATATTCATGGATTTCGCTACCTTTGAGGCCTAAAGGATAGCCAGAACCATCTTCCCTTTCATGATGTTGTAATGCCCCCATGGCAACATTATTACTTATGCCTATTGTTTCATTTAGTATATTATAACTATATATGGAATGTTGTTTCATTTTAGCAAATTCCGCATCTGTCAATTTTCCAGGTTTATTAATTATATTATCAGGAATTTTCAACTTCCCAATATCATGAAATAACCCCGTTAAGGCCAATTGTTTAATTTGTTTTTGAGAATAACCTATCCATTTTCCTAACATAGTGGATAACATAGATACATTTAAGCTATGATTAAATGTATAATCATCTTTTTCTTCTAATTCTCGCATTCTACCAAGAATATTGTCATTTTCCAAAATTTCATCTACTAAATCATCTAATTCTTCATTTATTTCATTTAAAATTATTTTTTTACCAATTTTTATATCAATAAATACATCCTCCATTTTGTCTGCAAGTATTTCATATTTTACTTCCAATTTATTATCTATTTCGCTAATCATATCCTCTTCACTATAAATAAAAACATGATTTATTCTATGCCCAAAGATTCTTTCAATAATTTTTTTATTTAATACTGTATTCTTTGAAACTAATATAGCCCCTGAAGTCAAGCTGCCTACATCTTTAGCTAATACCATGCCTGGCTTTAAATCGTAGGTACTTTTTTTTATCATATACTTATCCCCCATATTTTATCCTGAAAACCATTCCCTATAAATATTCATCTATCGTATATATCGGAAAATGAAGTTAGAACTTTAATTGTAGTCAATGAAGTAATTATGCTAATTTTGATGTACCCTTATTTACTATACCCCATTTTCCACATTTATCACCATATCTGGCGAGAATTTTGTCGTTTTCCTTAATTTCAATTACCTCACAAATATTAGCACATCCATTACATTCAAAGCCTCTAACATGATAATCTATTTTATGGATTGAAGTACCCCTAAAATTGGTACTGCCTTTTCTTTTAGCTTCTTCTTTTGCAAGTATGGCTACGCCAATGGCACCCATTACATCATAATCTTCTGGAATATAAACTTCCTTTTCTAAAAATTCCTCAAAAGCTTTTTTTATTCCCTTGTTGGCAGCTACTCCTCCTTGAAATACTATAGGGGATTGTATATCTTTTCCTTTCCCTACATTATTTAAATAATTTCTTACTAAAGCCTCACAAAGTCCTTTAGCTATATCCGATTGTTCATGGCCTAATTGTTGTTTATGTATCATATCAGATTCTGCAAAAACTGCACATCTTCCTGCAATCCTCACAGGGTTTTCAGATTTTAAAGCTAGATTTCCAAATTCTGATATTTCAATCCCAAGTCTTTCTGCCTGTCTATCTAAAAATGAGCCAGTGCCTGCGGCACATACAGTATTCATGGCAAAGTCTACTATAATTTTATTTCTAAGAATAATTATTTTAGAATCCTGACCACCAATTTCTATTATAGTTCTTACCTCTGGAATATAATCCAATGCAGCCACTCCATGGGATGTAATTTCATTTTTTACTATATCTGCGCCAATTATGGTACTGGCTAAATATCTTCCACTACCTGTGCTTCCCACACCTAATATATTTATATCTCCCATGGTTTTTTCCATATCTTCCATAGCTACTTTTAATATTTCAATGGGTTTTCCTTGCGTCCTTAAATATTTTTTGTAGTGTGGTTTATGGTTTTCATCTATTAAAACAATATTAGTGCTTACAGAGCCTAAATCTATCCCCATATAATAATTATCCAATTAAAATTTCCTCCCTTCTTCTCTCCAATAAATCTACAAAAGCCTCTAATCTAGTTATAAAACCTGCTTCCCCAGTCATTTCATCTAATACTAAGGTCATAATGGGAAAACTTAAATCTTGGGATACTTGATTAATTATGCTTTTAGCTACAATTTCTGGCATACAATTTAATGGCAATAATTGAATAACACCATCAAAACCTTTATTGGCATAATATATGGCAGAACCTACAGTTTCTCTACCATGACCACCTACTAAAGTTTTTAAATAGGGCTTTGCCAATTTATATTTTTCATTTTCCTCTTTAGAACCAAAGGGGAATTTCTTTACATGATGTTCCACCCATCTAGTGGGGCTAAGGGACTTTTCTACTAATACCCCCATGTGTCCTAGCTTTCTTTCTATTTCTAAGTTTACAAAAGGTTCTATTAAAGTGTATATTTCCCCAATTAAGCCAATTTTAATGGGGGTAAAATTATCCTTTAATTTCACTTGATTTAATTTTTCTATAGTATTATCCATTAAATCTATCATCTGACTTTCGCCAAAGGTATTATATATGGAATTAAAATAATTATCTATTATAAAATCCACTTCTTTACTATTAATAGCATAGGCCCTTTTTTCATTAGATAAATCTGTAATATAATCTGCCTTTTGGATTAATTCCCAGCCAATTTTTCCTGCTAGAACCAAATCTTTTGTATTAGAAACTTTAAATGTTCTAAGTAAATTATCCTTTAAAGGTTTAAAACCTTCCCCAATAGGGTCGAACACAATAAACTCTACATCATAACCTAGGTTTTTCAGTATATTGTTTTCTAAAACTGAATAATAACCAAAGCGACAAGGTCCACAACTGCCAGTTAATAATATGGTATCTGCCCCTTTTTCTATACTTTCGATAAAATTTCCTATCATGATTTTTAAAGGTAGACATATAGCTTCAGATGAGTATTTAGTCCCAATTTCTAATGTATGTCTATTACATATAGGGGGAGGTATTACCTCCTGATCTAATTCTTCAAAAAAAGCCTTTCCAGCAATATATACATTACCCAAATGTGGAAATGTTATCTTCATTTTTTTTCCTCCAATCTAGCATATCTAAAAATGCTTCTATTCTGGTATTTATTCCTGCTTCACCTGTTAATTCATCAATGGTAATCAATGTAAAAGGAGTGTTTCTTTCCTTTGCTTTTTCCTCTACTAATTCTATTAATACAGAATCTATTCCACATCCAAAGGCAGAAATATATATAATTCCATCAATGGTTTTTCTATCTATTAGTGAAAAAGATGAACCTAATACTTTTTGTCCTTGAGACCAAAACATTCGCTTTGGTAGTGTACTAGCATAATGTCTTGATATAGTTTCCTCTATCATTTCTGCAGTTATTATTTTAATATTATTGTCCATTAACTTTTTTATAATATTCATATTGATATGATTATCATATATATTATAGGGATGGCCTAGTAAAAGTATTCTTTTATCGTAATCTTCTATATGGGTTTTTGCCCCTTGACTACAATCTGAATTTAGCCCTATTTCATTAATATTAAGTAAATCTAAGCACATCAATTTATTAAATTTTTCCCATTTTCCATAGGCTAAATCATAGGCTTTTAATATCTCCTTTTTGTTATTAGTTAAATATCTCCCCGTTCCCAATATAGACTTTTTTAGGCTATTACTATTTTTCCGTAAATTTATTATAGGTTCAATAATCTCTGGCAAATCCTCTATACTATGTTTTACCATATCAGGTAGCCCTAAATGTTTAGGACAACAGTATTCTCTCTTATATATACTGATAAATTTCGGTATAAAGAGATAATCTACTTTGTCCTTCAAATAATCTACATGACCATGAAAAGCCTTTACTGGCAAGCAAGCCTCATCTACACAGGTAGATATACCTCTATCTAAAATATCCTTATTGGTACTTGGAGAAATAATTATCTCCCCATCTAGGTTTTTAAAAAATTCTTCCCATAATATATAATAATCAAAATAAAACATTCCTCTAGGAATGCCTATGGTTTTTTTCATTATATCCCTCCAGTCTCACATTAATTTATTATGACCAAAAGGAAGATAAAATATAACAAAAAGACTATGTTGTTTTCCATAGTCTTTTTAAAATAAGTATTTTTAAGTTTTTTTATTCTTCTTCTGAGGGTTCATCCTTTAGCATAAAATAAATTGCATCAATTGTAAACAAAATCTCCTCTTTACTTACAACTCTTTCATCTAAAGAATAATATATATATTCTACAAATTCTTCAAAACCTTCAAATGGAAAAGCTATATGAGTTAAAAGTCTTCTCATTCTAATTTTTCTTTCCATGCTTCCCATATTAGATATGCTTCTATTTATATATCTAATTAAACTATCTATTAATTGATTTAAATAATCCTCTGTTATTATTTCCTCATTTTTAGGAAATAGCACTTCGTATTTATTAAAATTATTGTCTCCAATATATTTTACTATATCCATATCTTTCATAATCTTTTCCCTAAGCATATTATCTAACTCTTCATATAATACACCTATTTCCTGTTCTGCTTGCACCATTAATGCTTCCTCTTCATGGAAACTAGCTTCTATATCTTTTAATTCTAGATTGCATCTTGCAATTAATTCTTCTAGAGATTTTTCCTTAGGATTTTCTATATATTCAATCCAGATATTAAATATATCATTATTTGATAAATCCACCTGAATTCTATTTTTAATTAGATATATAGCTATTAGTTTATTTGTAAATATGCCTAAAACTCCAATTAAATCATTTATATTATTTATTGTTTCCCATAAATGTGTACTTTTAGGCATTATATTTTCTAATTCTTCATAGCTTTTATTTTTAAAATTGATATTTTTATAATATTGTATTTCCATAAAATAGTGATCAAATAGTATGCCATAATCTCCCATATAAGAACTATCAAAAGTCAATTTATAGTCTATTATTGCATTCTCCACATAGCTAATAGAATGATTATTTAAATTTCTTTTAAGGGTTGCTTCTAATACATTGTAAAATTTAGTTTTAGTCATTCTAAATGGAAGTATACCTAATACTTGGGATACTAATAATGAAAAATCTGTGTAGTTGGATTTCCGTTCAGCTAATTTGGCACTTATAAGATCCACTATATTCTTTATTTCTTCATTATCTACTTTACCATTTTTATAATTTTTATTGGCTGCAAATCTCATCATATAATAATTTGTTAATTCTGATACATAAGTCATTTCTACATTATATGCATTTATTACTGCAAATAAATTTTCTAATCCCTTTCTAATATTTAATAAATTTTTTATCTCCTCTTCTATCTCTTCTTTATTCATATCTAGGTTTATCCTATTAAATAACTTTATTAAATTATTATAGGAATTTAATAAAATTTCTTTTTCTTTAGGATCTTCTATGAAATCATAAATATTCTTTTCCTCTGCCATTTCCTTTATTTCTTCATAAAGCATTATAATTTGAGTTTGTGCCATTTTGAAAAATAGTTCTAATTGCCTTTCATGGGATTCTAAAATTAAACTTTTTATTTCTTCATCATTAAGGTTTTTAAAATCTTTCTCCATCTTATTTCTCCTTTCCCTACCATATGGCTATATGTCCATCTGCTCTTTTTTCTGTTCCTCCAATATAAGTATCATTGTATTTTAATATAATTTGTCCCCTACCAAAACTGGCAATATCCTTAGAATATTCTATTTCATGGCCTTTATTAATCAAAAACTTGGCTATATCCTTAGGGAATTCTTCCTCTACTAATACTTTTTTATCCCTAATCCATTGCCATCTATATTTGTCTAGTGCTTCTTGAGGACTTAAATTAAAGTCTAGCATATTTACTATAGCTTGTAAATGCCCTTGAGGTTGCATATAAGCACCCATAACACCAAATGGGCCTACTGCGTTATCATCCTTAGTTATAAAACCTGGAATAATAGTGTGATAGGTTTTCTTATTTGGTTCTAATCTATTGTATTCACTTTTATCAAGAGAAAATGTATATCCCCTATTGTGTAATGCTATGCCTGTATTTGGAACCACTAGTCCTGAACCAAAACCCATAAAATTACTTTGAATATAGCTAACCATATTTCCATATTTATCAGCAGTTGCCAAATATACAGTGCCGCCTGTATTAGGTGCACCATATTTAGGTATTGTAGCTTCATTCTTTATTAATCTACTTCTATTAAAACTGTATTCATGGGATAAAATTTCTTCTATACTGATGCCCATTTTTCTAAAATCTGTAATATATTTTAATCCATCTACATAGGCTAATTTCATTGCTTCAATCATATAGTGATAGGCATCAAAATTGTCTTCAATGGAAAAATTGTTTAATATTTCTAAAGCTAAAAGCACTACTAATCCATGATTATTAGGCGGCAATTCCCATATATCATATCCCCTATAATTAACTTTTATGGGTTCTACCCATTCTGGTTTATAGGCCTTTAAATCTTCTTTTGAAATAAATCCACCGTATTCTTTAAAAAGCCTATGGATTCTATCTGCAATATCCCCCTCATAAAAGGAAAGACCTTTAGAATCTACTATTTCTTTTAAAGTATTTGCCATTTCTTGAGATTTCCATATATCTCCTGCTTTTGGTGTTTCCCTGTTTATTGTAAAGGTTTTAAACCATTCTTCAAATTCTGGTCCTTTTAATTCCTTTTTATAATTATTAAAAGCTAATCTCCAATTTTCTGATACTGTAGTGGATACGGGATACCCTTCTTCAGCATAGTTAATTGCAGGTTCTAAAACTTCTTTAAATTTTAGCTTTCCAAATCTACTAGACATTTCCCTCCATCCATAGATCTGACCTGGTACATTTACAGGTAAAAAACCATATTTAGGCATAGAATTAAAGCCTAAATTTCTTACCTTTTCTATACTTATATTTGATGAAGAAGGCCCACTTGCATTTAGACCATATAATTTTCCCTCATACCAAATTATTGCAAATCCGTCCCCTCCTAAACCATTAGAAGTAGGTTCTACTACAGTTAAAGTAGAGGCTGTTGCAACGGCCGCATCTATGGCATTACCACCTTTTTTTAATATTTCTAATCCCGCCTCTGCAGCTTGAGGGACTGTT
Organism: Tissierellia bacterium; assembly: GCA_036720245.1. Lineage (GTDB taxonomy): Bacteria > Bacillota > Clostridia > Tissierellales > Tepidimicrobiaceae > JAAZMA01. Next base: position 22,765 of record DAIMNI010000031.1, read on the forward strand.
GTAGCTACCATCCCCTTGTGGCTAAATACCAAATTTCTAGAAGACGGATATTTAGATTTGTTTAAGTTTATTTTCATCTTTCATCTCCTTATATTTGATAAATTTTACTAAAGATTATATAATTTAAAATACCAATAGATATATTATATCACAGGAAAGGAAAGATTGATTTATGGAAGTTTATAATTGTAATATAAATAAAAATTTAAATATATCTAAATATTTCTCTGAAAAAAATATTTGCTTTCTAGATATAGAAACTACAGGTTTTAGTAGAAAATATAATCAAATTTATTTAATTGGAATAATCTATTATGATGAAAACAATAGTGCATGGAAAATAGTCCAGTTCTTTGCAGACAATTTGGTAGAGGAAAAGGAAATATTAGAAGAGTTTAATAAAATGATTTTAAGTTTTGATTTAATCGTAAATTATAATGGAGATAATTTTGATTTACCCTTTATCCAAAGTAGAATGAAATACTATAATATAAAAAGCAATATGGAAGACATTAATAGCTTTGATATATATAAAGAAATTAAAAAAAATGAAAAGTATTTAGGATTAGATAATTTAAGATTGAAAACTGTAGAGAAAAGTTTAGGCATATATAGAAGTGATAAATATTCTGGTAAGGATTGTATTAACTTTTATTTTAAATATGTAGAAACAGAAGATAAAATTTTAAAAAATAATATACTTAAGCATAATTATGACGATTTGTATTATCTATTGGATATTTTAAAAATTTTTGATTGCTTGAAAAATATTAAAGGCTTTAATATGAATATAGATAATAATATATTATATATTGAAATTTCAAATATAGTGCTTGAAGAAAATATTCTAAGGATTAGTTGCAATACAGCTCCACAAAGGGAAATGGATATAATTCACTATGATGAAAACTTTAATTTAAATTGGCAAAGTAAGGGCTTCCTATTTATTGATTTAAACATAAGTGAAGGTTTTATTACGCCTACTAAAAAATGCTTATTTATAAATAAAAATGATTTTCCCTTAAATGGCGATTTAAAGGATTTGTCTCAATATATGGTTCCAGATAATTTAATGCTTTTAAAAGTTGAAAAAAATTTAATAATGAAAAATATAAAAAGTATTATTAAAGATCTGATTTTCTACGTATCATAGCAAAACAAAAACAGTAGACCTTAGCATTAAAGTCTACTGTTTTTGTTTTAGGGATGGTGGGCCTTCAGGGACTCGAACCCCGGACCTACCGGTTATGAGCCGGGCGCTCTAACCAACTGAGCTAAAGGCCCCTATTTATTCAATTCACAATTGTACATGCAAATTGTGCATTGTTAAATATGGTGGGCTTAGGTGGACTCGAACCACCGACCTCACGCTTATCAGGCGTGCGCTC
>DAIMNI010000003.1:0-33059 GCA_036720245.1 Tissierellia bacterium
AATAGGGGTTACTGTGAAGGCTATATTTAAATCTAGTAAGTATGAATTAGTGGGTATAGCGGATGAAAATTTTATAGAGAAGCGGCCTTTTGTTTCTATGGCCTTTGTACTGGGTAATTTTTATAATAGGGCGAGTAATAATCATAAAACTGAAATAGATGAGTTTTTTCAAAAATATTCTTTAGACATGGATAAAAGCATATCCCATATTGGAGAAGAAAAAATTCAGAGAATAATTGAAAGTTTTAATAATATAGTAGCTACTATATAAAGTAACTTTTAATACAGGGGGACAAAAATGAAAAAAATAATTCCTATAGCTATACTTTTAATAATAGCTTTTTTGTTTATATTTACAAACAAGCCAAATCAAGAAGTAATTACCATTTCAGATGAAGAATATTTAATTATAGAAGACAAAACTTTTATAGAAAATAGACCTGTGTTCTTAGAAGATGGCACTATTTACATTTCCCTGGAAATTATTAAAGAAAATCTAGACCCCCATATATTCTTTGATTCGAATGAAAATATCCTAATACTTACAAACGAGGAAAAGGTAATTAGATATAAATTAGATGAAAATTTAGCTACTATAAATAATAGGGAATTTTATATTGATAAAGGCATAAAAATATTAAATGAAAAAGTTTATATTCCTGGTGAAATATTAAAAAACTTTTATCCTATAGAGATATTATATTTTGAAGACACAAAGGCCATAATAATAGAAGAAAGCCCTTCTAATTATGTAAATGGACAAATAATATTAGAGGGGGGCAATTTAAGGACAAATTTTGATAAAAAATCCCCTATTGTATTAAAAAACATCCCTATAGATAGTGAGGTTTTAATATTCGAAGAATTTAAGGATTGGTATAAAATCAGGACTCATGGAGGTATCATAGGCTATATTGAAAAGGAATATTTAAAAATTAATCATAGAAAGAAAAATGAAATTATCAAGGATTTGAAAGAGGAATATGAATTAAAAAATGAAAAAATAAATTTAACTTGGGACTATACCCATGAGAAAATGACCAATGTAGATAATATAGAGTATATTGATGGTATAAATATTCTATCTCCAACTTGGTTTTCTATTACAGATAATAATGGAAATATATTTGATAAGGGGAATGCTGATTATGTAGTAGAACATCAGGCATTAGGATATAAAATTTGGCCACTAATTGATAATAGTTTTGATCCAGATTTAACTCATGAATTATTATCTAGTAGTATTTCTAGAGAAAATTTAATAAAAAGTATTTCTAGTATTTATAGGGAATATAATGTAGATGGAATAAATATAGATTTTGAAAATATCCATTTAAAAGATAAGGATTTATTAACTCAATTTGTAAGAGAACTATATCCAATTTTTAAGGAAATGAATATGATAGTTTCTATGGATATTTCCCCTATTTCTACTTCTGAAAACTGGTCTTTATGCTACGATAGATTGGAATTATCTAAAGCAGTAGACTACTTAATGCTAATGGCCTACGATCAACATTGGGCTACAAGCCCAGTGGCAGGTTCAGTTGCAGAATATACTTGGGTTGAAGAAGGCATAATAAAAGTATTAGAAGAAATTCCTAATGAGAAACTAATATTGGCAATACCTTTTTATACTCGATTATGGAAAATAGAGAATATAGATAATGAAGAAAAATTGTCTTCCTATGCACTATCTATGGAAAAGGCCAATGAATTTATTCGAAAAAATAATATGGAATTGGAATGGGATGAGCAAAGTGGCCAATATTATGGGGAGGTACAAATAGAAAATACAATTTATAAAATATGGTTAGAAAATAGTAATTCCATTAAATTAAAATCTTCATTAGTAAATAAATATGATTTATCTGGAATAGCCTCCTGGAGAAAGGGTTTTGAAACAGAAGATATTTGGCCGGTTTTATCCAATACAATTCAATATAATTAAAGGGGTGTTAAATCATGTATAATTATAAAAATACTAAATTAGATATAATTAAGGGTGATATTACAGAGATAGAAACTGATGCCATAGTCAATGCTGCCAACAATACTTTATTAGGCGGGGGAGGAGTCGATGGTGCCATACATAGGGCAGGGGGTCCTATTATATTAGAACAGTGTAAAAAAATTGGAGGTTGCCCAACTGGGGAAGCTAGAATTACTACAGCAGGTAATATGCCTAGCAAATATGTAATTCATACTGTAGGGCCAATATATAAAGATGGCAAAAAGGGAGAGGCGAAACTACTTTATAATGCCTATTATAATTCTTTAAGATTAGCCAAAGAATACAATCTTAAAACCATAGCTTTCCCATCAATATCTACTGGTGTATACAATTATCCTAAAGATGATGCGGGGAAAATAGCTCTTAATGCCATAATGGATTTTATAGATAAGGAAGATTTTATAGAGGAAGTGCACTTCATTTTATTTAGCGACAATGATTATAATATATATAAAGAATTATTAGAAACAATTTTTGATATATAAAATTAATAGGAAATTCTTGTATGAATATACATTAATGCTATATTGACTTTTTTTGTATTTTATTATAATATCATATAGAATTGCATTTTTATTTATGATTTAATATATTGTATAATATACTGTAAAGGATGTGTTTAGAATGTTTGCAGATACTCATAAAATAATTGTAACAAATATGTATGAAAACATTAATGATATTTATAATATAGAATTAAATAAAGATTCCCTTTTATGGGGTTCTGTTTTACCAGATATATTGCCTAGATATAAATTTCACAGACATTATGAAAAAGAAAGTCTAGATTATATAGTAAATGAAATAGTAAAATTAATTTTTATAAGTAGATTTTTAGAATTTGATTCTAAAACAGATCCCATAAAAATTAAATTATTAAGTAAAAAAATAGGCATTATATCCCATTATCTAAGTGATTTCGTATGCCAACCTCATGCAGAAAGATGGACTTTTACTACATCTATGTTTAAACATATAGATTACGAGGCCAAATTAAATGAATATGCACATGGTCACGATTTTAAGAAAAATATAATAGAAATAGAGGATATAGATATTTTTCAAAATAGAATAATAAAATTAAAGCCCATGGTTAAGGAATATATTGAAAATGTAATTATAGAGTATTCAAGGGAAAAAAGTTTTATTTCTGATTTGGATTATGCTTTATCCTTAAATCTAAAAATCTCTTATTTTATTATTGATACTATTAGTGTATATTCTAAGAAAGTTTCCAGAGACTTTGCATTTGAATTTTAATCCTTCTATCCTTCTTAATTGTTGGTAGGAAGGATTTTTTTCTATAGAATCAGGGGGCTAAAAATGAAAAAAAGGCTAATAAAAATATTTATTATAGAATTAATAATAGTATCCCTATTGTTTTTGATTATATTAAATAAAGAGTTTAAATTTACAAATGAAACAGTTCCTAGTATGGATAGTGTCATGGACGATATTAATATAAATAGTGATATAGATAATGATATAGAACATAAAATAGATAGTAATATTAATAAGGGAGAAAATGAAAAGGATATAGTTTATGAAAGAATAAGGGATGGCCTTTTAGAAGGGAAAGATATTATTAAAGTAGATGACAAAATATTAGGAGAAAATAGGGAAGATTTTTTTGATATTGTGGAGGAGGTTCTATTAGATAATCCTGAGATTATGTACTATACCAGTGGGAAATATTCTAATAATACATTTTATCCAAGCTATAATATGTCCATCAAGGAAAAACAATTACAACAAAAAGCTATTAGGGAAAAAAGGGATTATATAATCCATGAAATAATTGATGAAAATATGTCTCAATATGAAAAGATAAAGGCTGTTCACGATTATATTATAAAGAATACCAAATATGATACAAGACATTTTAGTAGTGAAAAAATTCCAAATGAATCATATACTGTTTATGGAGTATTATTTGAGGGTATAGCTGTATGTGAAGGATATGCAAAAACTATGAAATACCTTTTAGATGAAGTGGGAATTGAAACTAAGATAGTAATTGGCCGTGGTAATGGAGAAAATCATGCTTGGAATATTGTAAATATAGATGGGGACTATTATCATATAGATGCTACTTGGGATGACCCTACTACAGAGGATGGGACTAATATTTTAATTTATGACTATTTTAATCTAATGGATAGTGAAATTGAAAAAACCCATAGTTGGGATAGAGATAAATACCCTCTTTGCAATTCAAATAAATATAATTATTACTATTATAATGGATTGGTAATTGATAACTATGCTGAATTCTATGGAAAGATAGTAGATGCATTAATAAATGATAGAAGCGAAATTTCTTTAAAGGTTTTAAATTATGATGAAGAGCACTACAATATTTCGACTACTATGGATAAAATAGCAATAAATAATTCTAGTATAATTAATATAAGTAGATATGCCTATAGTATTAATTCAAATCAAAATATAGTTAAAATTTATTTTTATAAATAAAGAATGATTAGGAGAGAGGTTTATGAAGAAAACCAGAAAGTTTTTATTATTGTATATAGTTTTAATAATTGGTGTTTTTTTAGCAGCTTGTGAATTAGACACTGCGATGTCAGAGGAGGATTATACAGATAAATTAGTAGTTCATTTTATAGATGTAGGCCAAGGGGATAGTACTTTAATAGAATTCCCCAATGGAGAGGTTTCATTAATTGATGCTGGAACTAGAAATAATGGTAAAAAAGTGGTAGAATATCTAAAAGAACAGGGTATAAAAAAAATAGATTATTTAATAGCTACCCATCCCCATGAGGATCATATAGGTGGATTACCTGAAATAGTTAGAGCCTTTGAAATTGATAAAGTTTATATGCCAGATAAAACAGCAAATACTCGTATTTTTGAAGAATTATTAGAGGAAATTAAGGCTAAGGATTTAAAGATAAATATAGCCAAAGGTGGAGATATAATATTAGATACCGGCAATCTTAAATATACCATTTTAGCACCAAATATGGATGATTATGATAATACTAATAATTTTTCTATTGTAACAAAAATAGAGTATAAAAATAATTCCTTTATAATTACAGGGGATGCAGAAAGAGAATCAGAAATTGAAATGTTAAATGGAAATTATAATTTAAAAGCCAATGTCCTTAAAGTAGGCCATCATGGCAGTAGTACTTCATCTATAGATGAATTTATAGATGCTGTTGATCCTGAATATTTTATAATTAGTTTAGGAAAAGACAATACTTATGGTCATCCCCATAAAGAAGTAATAAATAAATTTAAGAAAACTGGTTCGGAAATTTTAAGAACTGATGAATTGGGGAATATTGTATTTGTATCTAATGGAGATGAAATAAGCCAAGAAAATCTCAATAGAAAATCAAATATTAATAAAGGTTACTATATTGGGAATAAAAATACTAAAATAGTACATACAAATGATTGCAGCCTTTTACCAAATGAAGAGAATCAAATTAAATTTGATTCTTTAGACGAAGCTATAAAAAGCGGATATAAACCACATGAAAAATGTATTAAATAGGAGGGGGTCAAGTGAAAGGTGTAGTTGATAGGCTTGAGGGAGATAGGGTAGTCTTAGAGCTAGAAGATGGCAATTTAGATTTTGACATAGAACTATTCCCTGAAAATATCAAAGAAGGTGATATTGTGGAATATTTAGACAATAAATTCGTCGTAAATGAAATGGAAACTAAAGAAAGAAAAGCCTATATAGACAATATGTTTCAATCCTTAATTAATAAAGAAAAGTAAAAAACATTGACTTTTTTAGATTACTTTAATATAATATTATATTAGCATAATAAATATTATATCTATGAAGAGAAGAGTAGACTATAAGAAAATAATAGAGAGTTGGGAATTGATGGAATCCCAATATGGAATTATAGTTGAAAAACATCTCTGAGTATCTAACCCAAATCTAGTTTGTTAGAAAGTAGGCTTAGACGAATTATAGCCCGTTAAAAGCTATACAGTATCGAATTTGTTCCGTACTGATTAAGAGAGTCTATGCTAATTAAGGTGGTACCGCGAAATTTACCTTTCGTCCTTTTTGGATGAGAGGTTTTTTTATTTTAAGGAGGAATAAAATGAAAGAACTAAATATCAAAGAAACTCAAATAGCAATTAAAATTATAAAGGACTTTTTTGAAAGAGAACTAGCAAAAAATTTAAATCTAATTAGAGTATCTGCACCTATGTTTGTAAGATCCAATACTGGGTTGAATGATAATTTATCTGGTAAAGAAAAGCCTGTATCTTTTAAAATGGGAAAATATGATGAAAACTTAGAAATAGTTCAATCTCTAGCAAAGTGGAAGAGAATGGCCTTAAAATGGTATGATTTTCAAATAGGGGAAGGACTGTATACTGATATGAATGCCATAAGACCTGATGAGGTTTTAGACCCAACCCATTCCATTTATGTAGATCAATGGGATTGGGAAAAGATAATTAGGAAAGAAGATAGAAATGAAGAATTCTTAAAGGAAATCATAGATATAATCTATGAAACCTTTAAATCCACAGAGAAAAAGATTAATTCCATATATTCATTTTTAAATTATAAATTGCCAGACAATATTACTTTTATTGATTCTCAAGAACTAGAGGATCTTTACCCTGATATTAGCCCAGATGAAAGGGAAGATTTAATATGTGAAAAATACAAGTCAGTGTTTTTAATGAAAATAGGGAAAAAATTAAATTCTGGATTGCCCCATGACACCAGATCTCCAGATTATGATGATTGGGAGCTAAATGGAGACATTTTATTTTGGAATCCAGTATTAAAAAGAGCTTTTGAATTGTCTAGTATGGGTATTAGAGTAAATAAGGATAGTTTAGAAAATCAATTAAAAATAGCCTCGGCTGAGGATAGAAAGGCATTACCCTATCATAAAATGATTATAGAGGATGAATTGCCCCAAACTATTGGTGGTGGTATTGGTCAGTCTCGAATATGTATGTTTTTCTTAGAAAAAAGCCATATTGGGGAGGTTCAGGCTTCTATATGGCCAGAAGATATAATTAGGAGGTGTAGAAAGAATAATATATTTTTACTTTAATGGCCAAATAGGATAAAATATATACAAAAGCAAAAGGAGTAGAAATATGTCAGATAAATTTAAATTACCTTATTTAATTTTAGGTTTAGGAATAGGCATCATAATAACCAATCTACTATACTCTATTAATCCTAAGGTGGAGTACAGGGAATATACCGAAGAGGAAATTGTTTCTCTTGCTAAGGAATTGGGTATGGTCTTTGTAAAGGATAATATTAGTACTAGTGAAGAAAAAACAGAGGATTTAAAGGATGCTAGTGAAGAGCTCATTCTAATTATAGAATCGGGGGACACTTCAGAGGAAGTTTCTAATAAGCTTTATCAATTGGGAATAGTAGAAAATGGACAAGATTTTCATGAATTTGCTAAAGAGAAAAATTTAGAAAAAAAAATTAGAGTGGGTACCTATAAATTAAGTCCAGATATGGATTATGACACAATAATTAAGATTATAACCAAATCCCTTTAAAAATTTTATACCATATTTAAAAATTATGTAGTATAATATTATTTACTGTCATAAATTTATAGATAAAAGGTTTAGCTTTTAATTAATATGGAAACAATTGTTAAAGGGAGGGATGTAATTTGATTTTAGCAAAAGAAAATATTGGCCAGATTTACGATGGTTTAAAATATAATTTTCTTTATAATAATGATATAAATTCTATACATATCCTCCTAAACCTTTATGATTTAGAAGATAATATGGTCAATATTTGCCCAAAATATATTACTACACAGGAAATAAGAAAAAAAATTAGAAGATTATTGGTCTATAAAAAGAGCAGACAATTAATTTCCAATAATATTGTACTTTTGATTCATGAAGATATTGATAGATTGGAATTAATTATGCATTTAGAGGGCTATAAATATAGCTATTATAATAATAAATGGGTGAATATACTAGAAGATGCAGCACTTAAATATTATACTATAGAAGAAATTTATGATAGCAATTTTCTATTTCACCATAATACTAATTTTGCAGAAATAGCAAAGATTAAACAAGATCTTGAATTGGAAATAAGGACCAAAGAAAAGGAAAGTAATTCTTTAACAAAGGTTATTTATACATATTGCGAAAAAGTGATTAAAAATAAAATATATAATTTAGACAAATATACTGATAAACAATTGGCTATAGAATGTAATTCTGATAAAATGGATATAAGGGAAGAAGAGCCTTATTTATCTTTGGTAGAATTAAATAAAATTTATAATACTATAGTTAAAACTATAACTAAAAACGCTATAATATCTTATGAGAGTGCATCTTGGTTTGGAATAAATGATAAGGTGTTAAACCGGTATCGTTAGAAATAATATAATATAAGGGGGGAAAATATATGTATGTAAAAAATCATATGCTATCTAAGGAAAAATTAACGGTCCTAGATGTAAATGAAAATGTAAGCAATGCATTAAAGAAAATTGAGGAGGGAGATTTTTTATCTTTACCTGTATTTGATGGGAAAGACTTCAAGGGTATCTTAATGAAGGAAGCTGTTTATAGATTCTATTTTGAATCTGATTGCCAAGACAAAAATGCCTTTTTAGAAGATACAAAAGTTAAGGACGTATATAATGAAAATTATAAAAGGATCAGAGAAGATGAATTAATAGAGAATGCATCTTATTTATTGAAGGAATTAAGAACACCTTTTTTACCTGTATTTAATTCCAAAGATGATTTTGTTGGAATTCTAACTCATTTCTCAATTTTCAATGCTTTTTCTGAAGTTTTTGGTTTTGGGCAGGGAACTAAAATTGTAGTGAATATGTTTGATACACCTGGACAATTAGCTAGACTAACTGAAATTATTCGTAAAGAAAATATTAATATTATAAATTTTACCATTATGGATGCTAAAGTATTAGGCGTTTATAGGGTAATATTACGAGTTGATACTAATCAGCCTGAAGATTTAATAGATAAAATAAGTAGAGCAGGATTTAAAATAGGAGATATAGGAAAATAGCTTAAAATGTATAATTTAAATTAAATTGGGAAAAATATCCCTTTAGATAGTATTGGAGGGATATTTTATGAAAAGAAATACTATTTGGATAGTTTTGCTTAGTGGAATTTTGTTTTTATTTAGTTTTATGATTGGCTATAAAATAATGAATCATAGAGTAAATCAAGGAGAGAAAACTCAAGTTGAGGATTTAAACTTAGATTTGGAAATATTAAAAGAAGAAGAGATTATTTCCCCAAATACCTCTATAGTTTTGAAAATATATTATACTAGCTGTAATCATAGTATAAGTAAATTAAAAAGTGCAGATGATGAAATTATAAATATGACAGAAAAACAGTTTATAAATCATGTAAAGGATAATTATCCAAATATTAAGATCATTTCCTTTTCAGTTAAAGAAATTGTGTTGAGAGAGGAAAAAAATCATCTATGTCCCAATCACTATATTATCGGGGAGGCCAATGGATATATTGCAATTTATGGCATTGATGAAGAAGGCGTAAAGTATTTAGATAAGGTCTTTAAAGATTATCCAATATCTCTTTTAAAGGAGATAGATCGGGAAAAATTAATAAATGGAATTGTAGTGGATAGTGAAGAAGAACTATCTGATGTTTTAGAGAACTTTATATCTTAAAAAACTAAGTTAGTAAACTAACTTAGTTTTTTCTTTCAAAATATGTTAAAATGATATTGGGTCTTTTGAAAGGAGAATACTATGATTATTTTAGGAATTGATCCAGGCTTGGCAATTGTAGGATATGGCGTAATTGAATATAGTGGCAATAAATATACCGCCATAGATTATGGTTGTATAATTACCGAATCAAATATTAATCTTCCAGAAAGATTAAAAATAATATATGAAGAATTATCCGATTTAATTGATAAATATAATCCAGAAGATATAGCCATGGAAGAGTTATTTTTTAATAAAAATGTAAAAACAGCCATTAAAGTAGGACAAGCAAGAGGTGTAGAAATTTTGGCCGCTGTAAATAAGGGAAAGGCTATTTATGAATATACTCCCTTGCAAATAAAACAATCAGTTGTAGGTTATGGAAGGGCAGAAAAAATGCAGGTGCAGGAAATGGTAAAATTATTATTAAATTTAAAGAAGATTCCTAAGCCTGATGATGCAGCAGATGCATTGGCTGTTGCAATATGTCATAGTAGTTGCCTAAATTTTAAAGATATGTTTATAATGAAATAATAAAGGGTGATATAATTTGTATGAATACATAAGGGGCAAAGTAGTTGGAATCAAAGACGGGTATATTGTATTAGACAATAATGGTATAGGATATAAAATATTTACCTCTCAAAATTCCCTATTAAAATTAGAATTAAATGAAATTAGAACCATGTATATTTATTTTAACTTAAGGGAAGATGGAGTCTTTCTATACGGTTTTATCAGTGAAGAAGAATTGGAAATGTTTAAATTACTTTTATTAGTTTCTAAAATAGGACCTAAAATAGCCTTGGGTACATTATCTACTCTAACCCCTAATCAAATAAGAATGGCTATTATTAATAACGATTTAGATACATTATGTAATGTACCAGGAATTGGTGCCAAAACTGCAGGTAGAATGGTATTAGAACTTAAGGATAGGGTTGGTAGTGAAATTATTGTAGAAGATGATATAATTGTAGATACAAATGATGTAAATACAGCAATTCATGCCCTAATGTCTCTTGGATATACTAGGGGAGAAATAACTCAGGTAATTAGAAAAATAGATATTACGAATATGGATACGGAAGAAATAATTAGGGAAAGTCTCAAAAGATTATCAAGAAAATAGGGAGAGGTTTGAAAAATAATGGACAATAGGGAAAATAGAATTGTAACAACTTCCATACAAAATGAAGACATAGAAAATGAGATAAGCTTAAGACCAAAATGGATTAGTGAATATATTGGTCAAGATAAGGCTAAAAAAAAGTTAGAGATATTTATCCAAGCTGCAAAGGGAAGGCAAGAACCTCTAGACCATGTATTATTATTTGGCCCCCCAGGACTTGGTAAAACGACTTTGGCAAATATTATAGCTAACGAAATGGGAGTGAATATTAGAGTAACCTCGGGTCCTGCCATTGAAAGACCAGGAGATTTAGCTAGTATATTGACTAATTTAGGTGATGACGATGTATTATTTATAGATGAAATCCATAGATTAAATAGAACCGTAGAGGAAATACTTTATCCTGCTATGGAAGATTTTGCACTAGATATAATAATAGGTAAGGGCCCTAGTGCTAGATCTGTTAGACTAGACCTTTCTAGATTTACATTAATTGGTGCTACTACAAGAGCCGGGTTACTGACTTCTCCATTGAGGGATAGATTTGGAGTAATGCTAAATTTAGATTTATATGATGACCATAGCCTTAAAAAAATTGTAAAACGATCTGCCAATATATTAGATATAAAAATAGAAGATAGAGGTGCAATGGAAATAGCCAAAAGATCTAGAGGTACACCGAGAATAGCCAACAGATTGTTAAAAAGGGTAAGGGATTATGCACAGGTAGTAGAAGATGGGGTTATTACTTGGAATGTGGCCAAAAAGGGATTAGAAATGCTAGAAATCGATGAATTAGGCCTTGACGAAGTAGATAGAAAATTAATTCTCACTATGATTGAAAATTTTGGTGGTGGACCAGTTGGCCTTGATACGCTATCTGCTGCTACTGGAGAAGAAAGAACTACTATAGAGGATGTTTATGAACCTTATTTATTGCAAATAGGTTTTATTAATAGAACTCCAAGAGGTAGGACTGTTACTGAAAAAGCCTATAATCATTTTGAAATTAGCCCTAAAAACTAGAGGTGATTTTATGGGATCCTTTGGAAAATTATTTATAAGTATTGGTTTAATTATGATTATAATAGGTGGGATTTTCCTATTAGGTGAGAAATTTGGTTTAGGGAAATTGCCAGGAGATATTTTTATTCAAAAAGGTAATTTTACCTTTTTCTTCCCTATAGTTTCTACTTTAATTATAAGTTTGATTTTAACTTTAATATTGAATCTTTTTAAAAGATAGGGGGACAATATGAGGAAAAAAATTTCTATATTTTTAATGCTAGTTTTTTTAATAAGTTTATTTAATATAAATTATGCCAGTGGAATTTCCTTTGAGGACGATTTTATTGATATTAAACTAACCAGTCCCATTAAAGATAAAAATTCTATAAATCTCTATAGTGAGGAAGGATTTTCTATTTACTCTAAGGATGATTTATTTGTAGAAATTGAAAATTTAAATACTAATTATATAAATATTAAATTATCTAATGGGGAATTAATAGTCTCTAATGATTATGAAGAACTGTTTTCTTTAGAAGAATTTGAGGATATAGTGATTGGTTCTGCAAATGGATATAATAGTACTTTTAAAATAGAGGATAATAATTATAGGGGATATATTTATTTTAATACTAATGGAAATGAAATAATCCCAATTAATCATGTAAAATTAGAGGAATACTTATATGGGGTAGTGCCGAGAGAAATGCCAGCTTCTTTTAATATGGAAGCTCTAAAAGCCCAAGCAATTGCCGCTAGAACCTATGCATTACATAATATTAATAAGCATAGTAATGAAGGATTTAATCTCTGCGACACTACCCATTGCCAAGTATATGGCGGCATGGATGGAGAACATGAAAATACTAATAGGGCAGTAGATGAAACCTATGGTATGGTAATAGAATATGATGGAGAAATTATAGATGCAATCTATCATTCCAATAGTGGAGGACATACTAGAGATGCAAAAGAGGTTTGGAATAATGATCTCCCTTATTTAATTGGGGTAGAAGACAAGTATTCAGAAGGAACAACTGCCAGCAATTGGTCTTTTTCTATAGATTCTTTAGAATTAAATAAAGAATTAATAAATAATGGGATAAACACTGGCCATATTTTAGATATACAAGTAGTAGAAAGGACTCCTAGTGGTAGAGTTACAAAAATGAAAGTAATAGGCCAAAATGGGGAGGAAATTTTAACTGAATCCCAAATTAGACAGGTTTTAGGTACTAATAATCTAAAAACTACTTGGTTTATGATTGAGAGTGAAGGAGGAAATGAGAAAAAGTATTTTTATGTAATGGATAGTAATTCTCAATCTCCAAAACCTATAAATCTTGACAATTCATATATAATAGACGATAATTTTAAAAGTGGAATAATTAGTGCCAATAAAATAAATATTATAGATAAAGATAAAATTAATGCTATAGATAATCAAAGCAATTTTGAAAATGGAGATTTTGTGATTAATGGCAAAGGCTTTGGACATGGTGTAGGTATGAGCCAATGGGGTGCCAAAGCCATGGCCGATGCTGGCTATACTTATGAAGAAATACTAAAATTTTACTATACAGATATAGATATTAATTCAATATATTAAATTTATAAAGGATGATCTAATGAAAACAAGTGATTTTTATTATAATTTACCTGAAGAACTAATTGCTCAAGTACCTATATCTAAGAGAGACAGTTCTAGATTGTTAGTTTTAGATAAGGAAAGTGGAGAGATAGAACATAGAAGATTTACTGATATTATAGATTATTTAAATAGTGGGGACTTATTAGTTTTAAACGATACTAAAGTGATCCCAGCTAGATTATTTGGCCATAGAAAGGGAAAGGAAGAGAGTATAGAATTTTTATTACTTAAAAGAATTGAAGGGGACAAATGGGAAACCCTTGTAAGACCGGGAAAAAAGGTTAAGATATCTAATGAAATAATATTTGGAAATAATGAATTAATAGCCAAAGTATTAGATATTGAAGAGGATGGCACTAGAATAATAGAGTTTAATTACAAAGGTGTTTTTGAGGAAGTATTAGATAAACTTGGAGAAATGCCATTGCCTCCATATATTAAAGAAAAACTAGAAGATAAAGATAGGTATCAAACTGTATATTCTAAAAATAAAGGTTCTGCAGCAGCACCTACAGCAGGCCTTCATTTTACGGATGAAGTCTTAAAGGATATAGAAAAAAAAGGTGTAAATATTGCTTTTTTAACACTACATGTTGGGCTAGGTACATTTAGGCCTGTAAAGGTAGAAGATATTGAAAAACATCATATGCATTCCGAATACTATTCTGTGCCTAAATCTACTGCAGATATTATTAATAAAACTAAGGCAAATGGAGGAAAGATAATAGCAGTAGGTACTACTACTATAAGGACCTTAGAAAGTTTAGAAATAGAAAATAAAATGGTGATACCTGGCTCAGGTTGGACAGATATTTTTATAACTCCTGGATATGAATTTAAAATTGTAGATAAACTAATTACCAATTTTCATTTGCCAGAATCAACTTTATTAATGTTAGTGTCTGCATTAGCTGGAAAGGATAAAATATTAAATGCTTACAATATAGCCATTGAAAATAAATATAGATTTTTTAGTTTTGGAGATGCTATGCTAATTAAATAATTGGAGGTTATTTATGCTAGAGTTTAAATTAATAAAAAAAGCTACAGATTGTAATGCTAGACTAGGGGAAATAAAGACTCCTCATGGCGTTATAGAGACACCAATTTTTATGCCTGTTGGAACTAGGGGTACTGTAAAGGCTATGACTCCTGAAGAAGTTAGAGCTTTAGGTGCTCAAATAATTTTGGGAAATACCTACCATTTGTATTTAAGGCCAGGGCACAAATTGATAGAAAAGGCTGGGGGACTTCATAAGTTTATGAATTGGCCTTATCCCATATTAACTGATAGTGGGGGCTTTCAGGTTTTTAGTTTAGGTGATTTAAGAAAAATAACAGAAGAAGGCGTAGAATTTCGTTCTCATATAGATGGTTCTAAACATTTTATTGGCCCTGAAAAATCCATAGAAATTCAAAACTCCTTAGGCTCGGATATTATGATGGCCTTTGATGAATGTACACCTTATCCTGCTACTTATGAATATGCCAAAAATTCTATGGAACGAACTACAAGATGGGCAAAAAGATGTAAAGATTATCATAAAGACTGGGAAAAGCAAGCTTTATTTGGTATAATACAGGGAGGCATGTATAAAGATTTAAGAGAACAATCTGCAAAGGAAATAACAGATATAGGGTTTCCAGGCTATGCCATAGGGGGCCTAAGTGTTGGAGAGCCTAAGGAATTAATGTGTGAACTATTAGAATTTACCACACCACTATTACCAAGGGATAAGCCTCGATATTTAATGGGAGTGGGAACACCAGATTATTTATTTGAGGCAGTTATAAATGGAGTGGATATGGCAGATTGTGTTCTTCCCACAAGAATTGCTAGAAATGGTGCTGTAATTACAAGTAGTGGGCCATTAACTATTAGAAATGCCAAATATAAAGAGGATTTTACAAAACTAGATCCTGAATGTGATTGTTATACTTGTTCTAATTATTCTAGAGCCTATATAAGACATTTATTTAATGTAAATGAAATTTTAGGCGCTAGACTTGCTACAATACACAATTTGTATTTTTTAATAAAATTAATGGAAAATATTAGAGAGGCAATTAGAGAAGATAGACTACTAGAATATAGGGAAGAATTTTATAAAAAATATGGATATATTTCCTAATAATTAAGGGTATTTTTGTTATTTTATAAAATATAAAATTATAGAAGAAAAGGAGGTAATTGTTTTGGCAAATGCAGATCCAAGTACCACTGCGAGTATGGGAGGATTTATAATTCCGATAGCCTTTTTAGTTATTTTTTATCTTTTTGCTATTAGACCTCAAAAGAAAAGAGAAAAAGAAGTTAGAGAAATGAGGGATAGTTTAAGGCAAGGAGATAAAATAGTAACCATAGGTGGAATTTATGGCGAGATTGTAAAACTTAAAGAGGATACAGTTGTAATTGAAGTTGAGCCTAATAAAACTAGATTGGAAATGACTAGATGGGCTATAGGTACTGTAATAAATAGTAATACCAAAGATGAAGAATAAAGCTTCCTTTTTAAAGGGAGTTTTATTTTTATTGTAATAAATCCCGCTGTCATAAAATAAACTTAGAATAGGAATGGAGGTGGGATTTATGGAATACAATGGTTTTAGATATTATTTCAAGTATTTATTAAAGGCTTTAGTTTTAGCCTATATTTTAACCCTAGTTTTAGTACTAATTATTGCACTTCTTCTTACATACACATCTTTAAAAGAATCTATGATACCTTTATTAAATACTATAATTATTGTAATAAGTATAACAATTGGTGCTGTTTATATTGCAGTTAAAATTGGGGAAAATGGTTGGCTAAATGGTGGAGTTTTAGGGGTATTGTATTTTTTAATTTTACTATTGTTTAATTATTTATTTGTAAAACCTTTTGCTTTTGATATTTTTTCCTTTAGTAAATTTTTCATAGCATTATTCACTGGGATCATTGGGGGTGTATTAGGTATAAATCTAAAATAAAACTTTAAATAATGATATTTTTATGATATACTATTTAAAGTAAAGTCCCTAATAGAGAATACTATAGATTAATTTAAATAAATATACAAAATTTAAGAGTGGTGGTCTTTGCCACTGCTTTTTAATTTTATATTAGGGCCTATTTCAATTATAAGATTTAATTTTTAACACGGGAGGTAATGAGGATGAACATGAAAAAGACCCTAATTTTTATACTGATTGTTGCGATAGTTGCCTTTGCTTCATATACTGCAATTTATGGTATAGAAATTAAGGGTAAAAAGGTTGGAAGAATTCAAGATTCCATAGACTTAGGATTGGATTTAGCAGGAGGAGTATATGTAGTATTAGAAGCTCAAACTGATTTACAAGGAGCAGAGCTTCAAAAGGCTATGGAACAGTCTAAAATGATTATCAATCAAAGGGTAGATGGTTTAGGGGTAACAGAACCCAATATAGCTATAGAAGGAAATAATCGTATTAGAATAGAATTAGCTGGTGTAGAAGATCCACAAGAAGCGATTGAAATGATAGGTAAAACTGCTCAATTGCAATTTGTAGATTCAAAGGGAAACGAAGTTGTATCTGGGAAAAATGTTAAATCTTCTGAGGTGGCATTTTATTCAACTGATTTTGGTGATAAGCCAGTAGTATCATTAGAATTTGATAAGGATGGGGCAGTTGCTTTTAAGGAAGCTACTGAAAGAGCAGTAGCAGAAGCAAATGATTTAGATAAAATCATTTATATTGTATTAGATAATGAAATCATATCTGCACCCATAGTTCAAAGTGCTATTTCCGACGGTAAGGCAGTAATCGAAGGTACATTTGAGGTAGAAGATGCTAATAGACTAGCAACTTTAATAAGAGCTGGTGCATTACCTGTAGATATGGTTGAATTACAGACTTCAGTAATTGGGCCAACTTTAGGTTCAGAGGCTTTGGAAAGAAGTATTAAAGCTGGTGGAATTGCAATTTTAATTATATTCTTATTTATGTTAATTTATTATAGAATACCTGGTTTAGTTGCAGATATTGGCCTTGCTATTTATACTTTAATAGTCTTATACTCTATGAAATTCTTAGGTGTAAAACTTACACTACCTGGTATTGCCGCCCTTATTTTATCTATAGGTATGGCAGTAGATGCCAATGTTTTGATATTTGAAAGAATTAAAGAAGAACTAAAAAACGGAAGATCCATTCGTGCAGCTATTGATCAGGGATTCCAAAGGGCTTTAACTTCTGTATTAGATTCTAATATAACTACTTTAATAGCAGGTGTAGTACTATATTATTTTGGAGTTGGACCTATTAGAGGTTTTGGAGTAACTTTAATACTAGGTATAATTGCATCAATGATAACTTCAGTATTTATTACAAAGCATTTATTAAAATTAACTATAGATATGACTAATACTAAAAATACAAAGCTATATGGAGCGTAAGGGGTGATAATATGGATATTATAAAAAATAGAAAAATCTATTATAGTATATCTTTAGGAGTTATTATTCTTGGCTTAATTATGTGGATGGTTAATGGCTTAAACTATGGGATTGATTTTACTGGAGGCACATCTATACAAATAAAAATCGGACAAGTAATTACTGAAGATGAAGCCAGAGAAATAGTAGATGAATACGATAGTGAAGCAAGTATCATTCATATAGGTAGCAATCAGGATGAAATAATGATAAGGAGTAGCAAAGATTTTAGTAATCAAGAGATTAATGAAATAGTAGATAAGTTCCAAAAAAAATATAATATTAAAGATAAAGAATTTCAATCAGAAAAATTTGGACCTTTTATGGGAAAGGAAATTAGAAAAAGGGCATTATTATCTTCGCTTATAGCAGTAGTAGCTATGCTTATATATATAAGCTGGAGATTTGAATTAAAATTTGCAATTGCAGCAATTATTGCTTTGATTCACGATGTTTTAGTTACTTTCTCTATTTATGCTATATTTAAAATCCCAATAAATTCTTCATTTATAGCTGCAATTCTTACTATACTTGGATATTCAATAAATGATACCATAGTAATATTCGATAGAATTAGGGAAGAAATGAAATTAAATCCTAAAACAAATGCAGAGGATATAATAAATATAAGTATAAAAAAATCTTTAACTAGAACTATTAATACATCTTTAACCACACTAATTGCCGTAGTACTTCTTTATATATTTGGAGTTGAGGATGTTCAAATATTAGCATTACCACTTATATTTGGTATTATTTCTGGTACCTATTCTTCATTATTTATTGCATCCCCCTTATGGTATGAAATGAAAAGTAGATAAATTTACACATAAAACTGCCTTTTGGCAGTTTTATGTAATTAATGCTTTAATTTTGGGTGAAGATCTTGTATTATAAGATTATAACAAAAAGATAGAAAATATTTAGTCTCAATTATCTAGGAGTGATAATATTTTGGAAAAATGGTTTGTAAAAAATATTAAAGCAGATTTAGATTTATTATCAAAAGAAGTCGGAGTAAATAAACTTTTATGTAGATTAATGGTAAATAGAAATCTAGGGAGTTCTAAGGAAATGGATAGCTTTATTGAACCAAGTCTAGACAAATTACATAATCCCTTTTTAATGGCAGATATGGATATAGCGGTAAAAATGATATTAGATAGTATAGATAATAAGGAAAAAATAAGGATTTCCGGGGATTATGATCAAGATGGAAACTCAGCTATTTTAACTTTATATAATGGACTTAGTAAATTTAATGCCAATGTAGATTATGTTATTCCCAATAGAATAAAAGATGGATATGGAATAAATGAGAGAATTGTACGAGAGGCTAAAGAAGATAATGTAGATTTAATAATAACCTGCGATAATGGAATATCTGCCTTTGAGCCTATTAAATTGGCTAAAGAACTGGGAATGGAAATTATTGTAACAGATCATCATGGTTTAGGCTATATTGAAAATAATGAAGAGAAAGAATATCTGTTGCCAGAGGCAGATGCAGTTCTCAATCCAAAAAGATGGGATTGTGATTACCCTTTTAAAGAACTATGTGGAGCAGGTGTGGCCTTTAAATTAATTCAGGGCA
Source organism: Tissierellia bacterium (assembly GCA_036720245.1). Classification (GTDB taxonomy): domain Bacteria; phylum Bacillota; class Clostridia; order Tissierellales; family Tepidimicrobiaceae; genus JAAZMA01. The sequence goes on from DAIMNI010000003.1 coordinate 19,600, forward strand.
TTTATTTGAAAAAGGGTGTTCCCATGGAAGAAGCCTATGAATTATTAGAATTTGTAGCTATGGGTACAGTTTGCGATGTGGTAGATTTAATAAATGAAAATCGTATAATAGTCAAGGAAGGATTGGAAAGAATCAATAATACTAGTAATATTGGATTAAAGGCTTTGATAAAGGCTACAGGTTTGGAAGACAAAACTATTAACACCTATTCCCTAGGATTTATAATAGGCCCTTGTATAAATGCCTCTGGTAGATTAGATAATGCTGAAATAGCAGTGGAACTATTTTTAACTGAGGATTTTGAAAAGGCAGAAACCTATGCTAATAGACTCCATTCATTAAATGAAGAGAGAAAATCTTTAACAGAGGATGGCTTTTTAAAAGTTGTAGATAATATTGAAAATAGCAATATAAAAAAAGACGATGTATTGGTAGCATATGAACCTAGTATTCATGAAAGTATAGCAGGTATTATTGCTGGGAGAGTTAAGGATAAATATTATAGGCCAACTTTCGTTTTAACTGAATCTAAGGATGAAAATAAAATAAAAGGTTCTGGTAGATCTATAAAGGAATACAATATGTTTGAAGAAATTATGAAAACAAAAGATTTATTATTATCCTGTGGTGGACATCCTATGGCAGCGGGCTTATCTTTGAATTTAGATAATTTAAATGCTTTTAGAGAGAAACTAAATGAAGAATCTAGTTTAACTAAAGAGGATTTAACGCCAAAGGTATATATGGATATGCATCTTCCCTTAGACTATATTAGTTTTTCCTTAGTGGAGGATTTGAAACTACTAGAGCCCTATGGGAAAGGGAATCCAAAACCTTCCTTTGGTGAAAAAAGCATTAGGGTTAAAAGGGCTTTTATTCTTGGAAGTAATCAGAATGTTCTAAAGTTAGTGCTATTGACTAATAGTGGAAGAACTATTGAGGGAATTTACTTTGGAGATATAGAAGAATTTGAAACTAGAATTTCTTATAAATTTGGATCTAGTGAATTAGATAAACTATATAGTGGTATAGAAAACAATATTGAGTTAGATATTGTATATGTACCAAATATAAATGAGTATATGGGGAAAAGAAGTCTTCAAGTTTATATTAAGCACTATAGATAATATTTAGTAGTTTTAATATTTGAATTAAATGTTATAATATATCCATAATAAAAATTAAATTTAAAATTTAGTTTATTTATATTAGTATAGATAAATTTGAGTGGGTGAAATATATGATTGAAAACTTACTATTAAAAATTGAACAGTATAATCCACATGCTGATATGGGAAAAATTATTAAAGCCTATCATTTTGCTCAGTCGGCCCATGAAGGTCAATACAGAAATTCTGGAGAAATGTATTTTGTCCATCCATTTAATGTGGCCATGATATTGGCAGACCTAAATATGGATGAGGCTACTATTGTTGCAGGACTACTACATGATGTAATAGAGGATACAGAAATTACCTATGAAGAAATAGAAATAGAATTTGGTAAAGAAATAGCTGATTTAGTAGAAGGTGTAACAAAATTAAAGAAACTGCAATACAAGACTAAAGAGGAAAATCAGGCAGAAAATCTTAGAAAAATGGTTATGGCCATGGCTGAAGATATTAGGGTTATTATTATAAAATTAGCTGATAGACTCCACAATATGAGAACTCTAGAATATATGAGTGAGGAAAAAAAGAAGGAAAAGGCTATAGAAACTTTAGAAATATATGCTCCATTGGCTCATAGACTTGGTATGTCTAGAATCAAATGGGAATTAGAAGATTTATCCCTTAGACATTTAGATCCAGATGGATATTATGATTTAGTGGAAAAGGTATCAAAAAGAAGAAAAGAAAGAGAAGAATATATACAGGTAATTATAGCTGAATTACAAGAAAAATTAGATGAAATGGCTATTCCTAGTGATATTAGTGGTAGACCTAAATCCTTTTACAGCATTTATAAGAAAATGGTTTACCAAAATAAATCCTTTGAACAAATTTTTGATTTAACAGCTATAAGGGTAATAGTAGATAGTGTTAAGGATTGCTATGGAGTGCTTGGGATAGTCCATACTATGTGGAAACCTATTCCAGGTAGATTTAAAGATTATATTGCTATGCCTAAGCCTAATATGTATCAATCTATTCATACCACAGTAATTGGATCAGAAGGGGAAATATTTGAAGTGCAAATTAGAACCTGGGATATGCATAGAACTGCAGAATACGGAATTGCTGCCCACTGGAAATATAAAGAGGGGGTTGTTAAATCAGATAATTTTGATGAAAAGCTAACTTGGTTAAGGCAATTATTAGAATGGCAAAAAGACTTAAAAGATCCAACAGAGTTTATGGAGACTTTAAAAATAGACTTATTTACAGATGAGGTATATGTATTTACCCCAAGGGGGGATGTAATTAATTTACCCAATGGTTCCACACCAATAGACTTTGCCTATAGGGTTCATACGGATGTGGGGAATACCTGTGTGGGTGCAAAAGTAGATGGGAGAATAGTTCCTTTAGATTATAAATTAAAAAATGGAAATATTGTAGAAGTTCTAACTTCCTCCAATAGTGGACCTAGTAGAGATTGGTTAAAAATAGTAAAAAGTAATCAGGCTAAAACTAAAATTCGCCAATGGTTTAAAAAAGAAGATAGAGAATTAAATATAGTCAAAGGTAAAGGATTTTTAGAAAAGGAAGTTAAAAGGCAAGGCTATAAAACTACTAATATTTTAAAAGAGGAATGGCTAAAAAGTATTGCCAATAAATTGAGTTTAAATAATTCAGAGGATTTATATGCAGGTCTAGGTTATGGCGGCATTACATTATCTCAAGTAATGCCCAGATTAAAAGAATTATATAATAAACATTATAAAATAGAAGAAGATAAAACAATTCCAGAGTATAAAACTAGAGAGGAGTTTACTCCTAAAAAACTTACTTCAGTAACTCAAGGAGTAAGTATAGAGGGAGTTGATAATATAAAAGTAAGGTTTTCTAAATGTTGCAATCCAGTACCAGGAGATGAAATAGTAGGATATATAACTAGGGGAAGAGGGCTATCCATTCATAGAAAAGATTGCCCTAATATTTCAGAATTAACTAATGAATTAGATGGGCAGGAAAGATTTATTGAAGTGAAATGGGATACTAGCGAAAGGGCAGAGTATCCAGTAGAAATTCAAATTGTGGCTACTGATAGACCTGGTTTATTGACAAATATTACTCAAAAAATAAATGATTCTAATCTTAGCTTATTATCCTTAAATGCTAGAACTAATAAGGAAAAATTAGTCATCATAAATATCACTTTGGAAATAAAAAACATTGCACAATTAAAAGAATTAATAAAGGGAATTAAAAATATGAAAGGTGTTATAGATGTATATAGAGTAACGAGTTAGGAAAGGAAGGTATAGATGAGAGCAGTAGTACAAAGAGTAGACTATTCATCTGTAAAAGTAAATAGTGAAATAGTCGGAAAAATTAATAGAGGATTATTAGTTTTCCTTGGGGTTGGAGAAAATGATGGTAAGGATGATTTAGAATACATGGTAGATAAAATTCTAGGCTTAAGAATATTTGAAGATGATTTAGGAAAAATGAATTTATCCCTTAAAGATATAGTAGGAGAAATCCTAGTGGTTTCTCAATTTACATTATATGGAGACGTAAGGCGAGGTAGGAGGCCAAGTTTTACTAATTCAGCTAAACCTGAACTAGGGGAAAAGTTTTATAATGAATTTATTGAAAAATGTAGGGAAGAAGGCATAAAAACTGAAACTGGCATATTTGGTGCCCATATGGATGTGGAAATTAAAAATAATGGCCCTGTAACCATATTAATCGATAGTAAAAAAACATTTTAGGAGGGGTTTTATTGAAGGTTGTTACTATACCAGCAGGCATATATGCAGCTAATTGTTATATAGTCTATTCAGAAGATACGAGAAAGGGAATTGTAATAGACCCTGGTGGAGATGTAGATGATATAATAAAAAAAATAGAAGAATTAAATCTAGATATTGAATACATTGTTCTAACTCATGGTCATGGAGACCATATTGGTGGGATATCAGATTTAAAATCCTTTATAGATGTGCCAGTAGCTATTCATAAAGAGGATGAATATATGCTAAAGGATGGCAGTGTAAATTTGTCCAGTCAAATGGCTATGGGTAATATTGAATTAAATGCAGATATATTATTAGAAGATAAGGCTGAAATTTCATTTGGCGATTTAAACGCCAAGGTAATCCATACCCCAGGGCACACTCCAGGAGGTATTAGTTTAAAAATAGGAGATAATATATTTACAGGAGACACATTATTTGCGGGTTCCATAGGAAGAACTGATTTTCCTGGTGGTTCCTATGAAGAAATTATTTCTTCAATAAAAAATAAAATAATTATTTATCCGGAAGAAACTGTTATCTACCCTGGGCATGGACCAGCTACTAATATAAAATTAGAAAAAGCAAATAATCCATTTTTAAGATAAATTATTAGCCACCTTTTAGGGAATTATAAATTTAGGAGGTGGCTTAAATGAATAAAAAGAAAAAAGTAAATTATAATAAACTAAAAGAAAATGTGGATTTACAGGATATAAATGAATTAATGGAAATGGGACTTAAGAAAGAGGAAATATCCAGAGAATTGGGTATTTCACAAAAATATATAAAAAAGGTGTTTAACGATTATTATAAAGATTACTAGGTGAAATTTAATGATATATGTAAATTTAGCAAATCAGGATTTTAAATACGAAATTTATGAATTAATTAAAGTTTTCTTTTTTGGGGAAGAAATAATATTTATTGATGATAGGGAAGAATATCATGGAATAGGTTTATTAATTGAAAATAGGCTTATTAAAGAGGGCAATAAAGTAGATTCTTTATTAAAAATATACGATGATAATAAATTAATTTATGAATCTAAAGAAAAAGATTTACAATCCATAGATATTGGGGAGGACAATCCAAAGAGAAAAATTAGAATAGGGGTAAAAAAAGGGCTATATGAGGGTTTAATTCATATATCTAATATTAAAGCACCTTGGGGCATATTGACAGGTATTAGGCCTGCAAAAATAGTCCATGGGCTACTGGATAATGAAATTCAGGAAGATAATATTAGGAATATACTATTAAATGAATATAAAATTTCCAGTGAAAAGGTAAATTTAATTTTAAATATTTGTAAAAGGCAAAGAAAATACTTATATCCTTTAAATGAAAATAGATTTAGTCTATATATAGATATACCTTTTTGCCCTAGTAGATGTTTGTACTGTTCTTTTCCCTCTTGTAATATTAATAAATATTCTAAATATGTAGATGAATATACAGACAAATTGATATATGAAATAAATAATATTAAAGATATTATGAGAGGGAAATCTATTTCTACTGTCTATATAGGTGGTGGGACTCCTACAGCTATACCTATGGAAAATTTAGATAGAATAATTTTAAGTATTTATGACAATTTTGGTAGGGAAAATATTGAAGAAATAACAGTAGAGGCAGGTAGACCTGATACTATTAGTAAAGAAATGCTAAAGATGTTAAACAAAAATAATATAGATAGAATTAGCATTAATCCTCAAACTATGAATGATAATACCCTAAAGCTTATTGGTAGAAAACACAATAGTATGGATATAGTTAAATCTTATTATTTAGCTAAAGAAATTGGCTTCAATATTATTAATATGGATTTAATAATTGGACTTCCTGGGGAGGGTTTAAGGGAAATTCAAAATACATTAAATGAAATCCAAAAATTAAATCCTGAAAATTTAACTGTTCATACTTTGGCCATAAAGAGAGGTTCTAAATTTATTGAAACTATGGACAAATACCCCATTAAAGACCAAGCTATTATAGGAGAAATGCTACAGAAAACTGAAAGTTTTTCAAAGTATATGAAACTTTATCCCTATTATCTATATAGACAAAAACAAATATTAGGAAATTTTGAAAATATAGGCTATGCAAAAAAGGGAAATGAATGTGTATATAATATTAAAATGATGGAAGAAAAAGAAACCATAATGGCTGCAGGCATGGGAGCTGTGTCTAAGATATTTTTTCCAAAAGAAAATAGGATAGAAAGAGCACCAAATGTAAAATCTTTAGAAGAATATCTAAATAGAACTGAGGAAATGCTCAAAAGAAAGGTTCAGGCTTTAAATGGTTAAAATCACCTTGACACTTAATATTATTTATCATATAATGATAAAAACATAAAAAACTATGAAAAGAAAGAGTAATTAAATCCTTTATCTATAGAGAGTCAGACTTGGTGGAAACTGACGATAATATTTAATGAAGACGTCTTTGAGTTAACAAATATTTGTTCGTAGTAAACTACGTTATCAATATAAGTGAGGTATAGCCTAATTAGGGTGGCACCGCGAGATAGCCTCTCGTCCCTGAATTCAGAGATGAGGGGCTTTTTTTATTTTATTATATGGGAGGTAGGAAAATGGGAGAAAAAATGGGAAGTTTAAGAAGAACTAATATGTGTGGAGAATTAAGGGAAAGTAATATTGATGAAGAAGTAGTATTAATGGGTTGGGTACAAAGAGAAAGAAATTTAGGCTCTCTTATATTTATAGACCTAAGGGATACTACTGGAATTTGTCAGATAGTAGTTGATAGTACAGTTTCAAGGGAAATTTTTTCAAAAGCTGAAAAAATTAGATCTGAATATGTATTGGCAGTTAAGGGTGTAGTAAGGAAAAGGGAATCTATAAATAAGGATATACCTACAGGAGATATAGAAATATTGGTAGATGAATTAAAAGTATTAGATACAGCTGAAACACCACCTATATATATAAAAGACGAAGATAATGTTTCAGAAACTATGAGATTAAAATACAGATATTTGGATTTGAGAAAACCAAAAATGCAGCTGCTAAGGTAATTAGGGAATTTTTAGATGAAAATAACTTTGTAGAAATTGAAACTCCAATGTTAACTAAGCCTACTCCTGAAGGGGCTAGGGATTATTTAGTTCCCAGTAGGGTTAATCCTGGAGAGTTTTATGCTCTACCTCAATCCCCACAGCTTATGAAACAGCTATTAATGGTATCGGGAATGGACAGATATTATCAAATAGTAAGATGCTTTAGAGACGAAGATTTAAGGGCTAATAGGCAGCCAGAATTCACTCAAGTAGATATGGAAATGTCCTTTGTAGATATAGATGATATAATAGATTTAAATGAAAAGCTATTATATAGACTGTTTAAAGAAATAAAGGGAATAGAAATAGAATTACCTATAAAAAGAATGACATATGCTGAGGCTATGGATAGATTTGGCCTAGATAAGCCAGATTTAAGATTTGGTTTTGAATTAGTAGATATATCAGATATAGTTTTGGATTCTGAATTTAAGGTATTTAGTGGTACTATTGCTAATAATGGTTGTGTAAAGGGTATAAATATAAAGGGATATGAAAATAAATTTTCTAGAAAGGATATTTCTAATTTAGAAAATTATGTAAAGGATTTTGGTGCAAAGGGATTAGCTTGGATTAAAATCACAGATGAAGGAGTTTCTTCTCCTATCGCTAAATTTTTATCTAGTGAAGAATTAGAGAATATAATAGCTAAAATGGAAGGGGAGAAGGGAGATTTACTTTTATTTGTAGCAGATAAACCAAAAGTGGTATTTGACAGTTTAGGAAATCTAAGAAATGAAGTAGCTAGAAGACTTGATATTATAGATAAGGATGCTTTGGAATTAGTCTGGATTACAGAGTTTCCATTATTTGAATACGATGAGGAAGAGGGTAGATATGTGGCTAAGCACCATCCTTTCACCCATCCTATGGAAGAAGATATAGATTTATTGGAAACTGAGCCAGAAAAGGTAAGGGCAAAGGCTTACGATATTGTGATTAATGGAGATGAAATGGGCGGAGGAAGTATAAGAATAAATAATAAGGAATTACAAAATAGAATGTTTAAGGCTCTTGGCTTTACTGAGGAAGAGGCACAAAACAAATTTGGATTTTTACTAGATGCCTTCAAATATGGTACACCACCTCATGGAGGTCTTGCTTATGGCTTTGATAGACTTATAATGCTACTTACTGGTAGTGAAAATATTAGAGATGTTATTGCATTTCCAAAAACTCAATCTGCAACTTGTTTGTTAACTGATGCACCAACTAATATTTCAAAGGAACAATTAAAAGAAGTCCATATTAATTTAGATTTAGAAAAATAGTTAAAATAAGGAGATAAAATGTTAGAACAATTTTCAAGAACGGAAATTTTATTAGGAAATGAAAATATGGTAAAATTATATAATTCTAAAGTGGCAATCTTCGGCATTGGAGGAGTAGGCTCCTTTGCCGCAGAGGCTTTAACTAGATCTGGCATAGGTAATATTATATTGATAGATTATGATATAATAGATATATCTAATTTAAATAGACAAATACATGCAGATTTTAATACCATTGGACAGAAAAAAGTTATAGCTATGAAAAATAGACTATTAAATATTAATAAAGAATTAAATATTAAAGTCTATGATGAAATGTACACCGAGGAAAATACCCATTTATTAAATAAGGATTATGATTATGTTATAGATGCAATAGATATGGTTTCTGCTAAGATAAGTTTAATAGAAAATTGCAATGCCATGGGCATTAGGATAATATCTGCTATGGGAGCAGGAAACAAATTAGACCCAACTCAGTTTCAAATAAGCGATATATATGAAACTAATACCTGTCCCCTAGCTAAAATTATGAGAAAAGAATTGAGAAAAAGGAATATAGAAAAGCTAAAAGTAGTATGGTCTAAAGAAAAACCTATAAAAGTAAATTTAGAGGTGGAAGGAATTAGGAAATCTGTGCCAGGTTCTGTAGCTTATGTACCTTCCGTCTGTGGCCTTATATTAGCAGGAGAGGTTATAAAGGATTTAATTGGAGGTGAATAATATGGAACAAATAGGTTATGTAAAGCGAACCTTTGATGATATGGCTGAAGTAGAGGTTAGGAGGATTTCTAGTTGTGGTGGAGGCTGAGGCAGTTGTGGAGGATGTGATACTCCTAGTATTGTAGTTTCTTTGAAAAACTCTATTGAAGCCAAAGAAGGCGATTATGTAGAGATAAAGGGCAAGGCCAATAAAATTATAAAATATGCCCTAATAATGTATATGATTCCCTTTACAATGCTAATACTTGGAATTTTATTGGGTATTGCTTTATTTAAATCCAGGGGAATAGCAAATTATGAAGGCTATGGTTTTTTAATCGGTTTAGTATTTTTAATCATTTCGTTTTTAATAGTAAAAAAAATAGATACTTCTATACAGAAGAAAAATGAAACTCCAATGGAAATGGTGAGAATATTATACTAAATAGAGAGGGGAAAAAAGATTGAGTCTTGAAAACAATGAAAATGAAGCTATTATAAAAAGATTGAGAAGAATAGAAGGGCAGGTTAAGGGTATACAAAAGATGATAGAAGAGGGAAAATACTGTGGAGATATTTTAATACAGATTTCAGCTGTTCGTTCTGCTATGAATTCTGTTGGCGGATTAATATTAGAAAATCATATGAAGGATTGTCTTAAATCCTATTTAGATGGAGATACAGGGGATGAAACTTTAGACAGTCTAGTAGAAACCATGGTTAAATACACAAAGCAAAATTAGTTTTTGTGTTTAACTCTATTTATAGACCTAGATAAAGATGTAGATGTGATTATCCCTATGGAAATAGCAGCTGCTAAAAAGAAGGTTTCAGTTCCTCTATTTGCTGCTAATGAAAAATCTTTTTCAACTAAAGCTAACATAGTATAGTACATGCCAGCACCAGGCACTAATGGGACTATTCCAGGAATAATATATACTGTTGCTGGCTTTTTAAAATGCCTTGCAAATAATTCCCCTAAGATTCCCACCACTATAGAGGCGAAAAAAGTTCCAACTATATTACTATCTAAATACATTGAGGCAAAATAAAAAGTAATCCATCCAAAGGCCCCTACAAAACCAGATTTTATTATTGAGTCTTTAGGGATTCCAAATAAGATTGCAAAGCCAGTGGTAGATAAATATGAAAATAAAAACAATTTAACAATACTCATTATACTAGCCCCCTATAGTATATATTCAGCACAATTCCAACTCCAAAGGCAATGGCTAAGGCTGAAAATATAGCTTCCATTCCCCTAGATGATCCAGAAATAAAATCTCCAGATATAGTATCTCTTAAGGCGTTGGTAATAGAAACTCCTGGCACTAAAGACATAATGGAACCTATAATAATTGCATCCATATTATGCCCTATTCCAATATTTACAGCCAATATAGATAAAATTGATGCAATTGAAGCACCTATAATATTATTAATAAAAAATGTCATTTTATGCTGACTGATTTTTCCCACTACAGTCAATACCACTATGCTTACTAAATATGTAGAAATAAAATCCAGAAAGCTCCCACCAAAGAGAAGGGCAAAGAATGAACAGGCCAATGCACCAAAAAGATTTTTTGTATTTGTATTAAAGCCTTCTATTTTGTTAATTGCTTTTAATCTTTCTAAACCTTCCTCTATTAACATATTAGAATTTACAAATTCTCTAGAGAATTCATTTACCAAATCAATTTTATTTAAATCAATTTTAATAGATTTAATTCTAATAAGATAAGTTAGCATTTCTCCTTTATACTCTAAAGATAAAAATATACCTGTGGGAGTTACAAAGGCATCAGCATATTTAATACCTAGTCTAGATTTACATATTCTTTCAATGGTATCTTCTACCCTATAGGTTTCCGCACCGTTTTTTAACATGGTTTTGCCAGTTAAAGCAGCTAGCAAAAGAAGCTTTTTTGCATCATTTCTATCTTTTTCGATTAAATCCATTCGTTTCACCTCATAAATATTATTTAGTTGTAAATACTTAATAATATATGTATAATAAATTTGTAAGAAATATATTATTATATTTATAGTATATCAAATAAGGAGGTTTTAATAAATGGATTTTACAAACTTGCAAAATAAGGACCCCGAAATAATGGAAATAATAGAAATGGAAACAAATAGGCAAAGGGAACATTTAGAATTAATAGCCTCAGAAAACTTTGTTACACCTCAGGTAATGGAAGCTATGGGTAGTCAATTAACTAATAAATATGCGGAAGGCTATCCAGGTAAAAGATATTATGGTGGCTGTAAATTTGTAGATATGGCAGAAAACTTAGCTATAGAAAGATTAAAAGAGTTATTTGGTGCAGAACATGCTAATGTTCAACCTCACTCAGGTTCTAATGCCAATTTAGGAGTATATTTTGCAGTACTTAAACCAGGGGATAAAGTGCTTGGAATGAATTTATCTGAAGGTGGCCATTTAACTCATGGTAGTCCAGTTAATATTTCTGGAACATATTTTAATTTTACAGCCTATGGGGTAGATGAAAAAACTGAAGTAATAGATTATGAAAAGGTAAGAGAAATTGCCATAAAGGAAAAACCAAAGTTGATAGTGGCAGGTGCTAGTGCTTATCCAAGAATAATTGATTTTAAAAAGTTTAAAGAAATAGCTGATGAAGTAGATGCTTATTTAATGGTGGATATGGCTCATATTGCAGGTCTTGTAGCAGCTGGACTTCATCCAAGCCCAGTTCCCTATGCAGACTTTGTAACTACTACAACCCATAAGACACTAAGGGGTCCTAGAGGAGGAGCTATTCTTTGTAAAAAAGAATTTGCAAAAGCAATAGATAAGGCTATATTCCCAGGTATTCAAGGTGGACCATTAATGCATATAATTGCTGCAAAGGCTGTTAGCTTTGGTGAAGCACTACAAGATGATTTTAAAGAATATCAAAAACAAATTGTTAAAAATGCAAGCGCTTTAGCAGAAGCCTTAAAGGAAAAGGGCTTTAGACTTGTATCAGGTGGTACAGATAACCATCTAATACTATTAGATGTAAGAAATAAAGGCTTAACTGGTAAAAAAGCTGAGGATCTTTTAGAAGCTGTAAATATAACTACTAATAAAAACACTATACCTAATGACCCAGAAAGTCCATTTGTAACTTCAGGAATAAGAATAGGAACTCCTGCAGTAACAACTAGGGGAATGAAAGAGGCAGAAATGAAAGAAATTGCAGAAATAATGAATTTAGCATTAGATGAAAATAATGATAGGGAAGAAGTTAAAAAGAAAACTTTAGATTTATGTAAGAGATTTCCCTTATATGAATAATAAATAAGCCTACAGCAAACTGTAGGCTTATTTATTCTATCAATTTTTTATATATTTTGCTATAATAGTATAAAGGGAAAATTAATAGAGGAGATATAATATGGAATTAAGAAATTTAGATGGTAATAGAAATATTATTGAATATGTAAAAGAGGGTAGTATAGCTGAAGAATTAGAAATTAAAAAAGGGGATATTTTATTATCTATTAATGGAAATAATGTTAAGGATATAATAGATTATAAATTTTTAATTACTGATGAATATGTAGAAGTAGAAATCAAAAAGCCAGATGGAGAGGTTTGGATACTTGAAATAGAAAAAGAATATGATGAGGACTTAGGAATAGAATTTACAAATCCCCTAATTGATAAAGCTAAATCCTGTAGAAATAAATGTATTTTTTGTTTTATAGATCAATTGCCTAAAAATATGAGGGAGACATTATATTTTAAAGATGATGATTCTAGATTGTCTTTTTTACAAGGTAATTTTATTACTTTAACTAATATGAGTGATGAGGAAATAGATAGGATTATTGCATACAGAATAAGCCCTATTAATGTATCAGTTCACACAACCAATCCAGAACTTAGAATTAAAATGTTAAACAATAAAAATGCTGGAAAAATTTTTGATATATTGAAAAGATTTAATGAGGCAGAACTTGAAATCAATTGTCAAATAGTATTAGTTCCAGATGTAAATGATGGGCAAGAATTAGAAAGGACACTAATGGATTTATCTAGTCTATATCCTAGCATTAAATCTGTAGCCATAGTGCCAGTAGGTTTAACTAAATATAGAGAGGGTTTAGTTAATATTCGTACCTTTAGTAAATTAGAGGCTAGAAATCTTTTAGAATTTATAGAAGAGAAACAGAAGAAATTTTTAAAAACTAAAGGAACTAGATTTGCATTTCCTTCTGATGAATTTTATCTTTTAGCAGACTATCCTTTGCCTAATTATGAGGAATATGAAGGATTTCCACAATTAGAAAATGGAGTAGGAATGATGAAATTCTTTAGGTATGAAATAGATAGAGAAATCGAAAATATTGCAGAAACTTTTTTCTTGGATAAGAAATATATAATAGCCACTGGAACTTTAGCTAAAGAATTTATGGAGATAAGCGCCACAAAGATTATGAATAAATTTAAAGGGCTAAAACTCCATGTAATTCCAAT
>DAIMNI010000003.1:33069-35135 GCA_036720245.1 Tissierellia bacterium
GGGGATTTGATATCCCAATTAATAGATATAGACAATATAGATGGTATAATAATACCTAAGTCTATGTTAAGAAAAGACACTAATGTTTTTTTAGATGATTTGACTATAGAAGATGTGGAAAAAGAATTAAATACAAAGATAATACCAATTGAGGTATCGGGAAAAGAGTTTATTAATTTATTTAGAAAAGTGCAGGTGATATAATGGAAAGGCCAGTTGTTTGTATTGTAGGAAGACCTAATGTAGGAAAATCCACTTTATTTAATAAAATAGCAGGTAAAAGGATTGCCATAACAGAAGATACACCGGGAGTTACTAGAGATAGAATTTATTCAGAGGCAGAGTGGTTAAATAAATATTTTACATTAATAGATACAGGTGGATTAGAGCCGGAATCCCAAGAAATAATACCACAAAATATTAAAAATCAGGCAGAAATTGCTATTGAAACTGCTGATATTATATTATTTGTAGTAGATGGATTAGATGGGCTTACATCTACGGATAGAGATATCGCTGCTATTCTTAGAAAATCTCAAAAAGAGGTACTTTTAGTATGTAATAAAATTGATTCTAAAAGAACTTCCGATAGAATATTTGAATTTTATGAATTAGGTTTAGGTGATCCCATACTTATTTCAGCAGAACAGGGTTTAGGTATAGGGGATTTATTAGATGAGGTAATTGAACATTTTCCTGAAAATAGGGACACAGATTATAATGAGGATATTATTAAAGTAGCAGTTATAGGAAAACCAAATGTAGGAAAATCTTCTCTAATAAATAATATTTTAGGGGAGGATAGGGTAATAGTTACAGATATTCCAGGCACCACTAGGGATGCTATAGATGCTTATTTTACTTATAAAGAAGATGAGTATTTATTTATAGATACTGCAGGATTAAGGCGGAAAAGAAGCATCTATGAAAATGTAGAACATTATAGTGTAGTTCGTACCTTAGCAGCGGTAGATAGATCTGATATATGTATATTGGTAATTGATGGAACTGAAGGTGTTACAGAGCAGGATACCAAAATTGCAGGATATGCTCATGAACAAGGAAAAGGAATGATAATTGCAGTTAATAAATGGGATATTGTAGAAAAAGAAACTAATACTTCTAGAGATATGGAAAGGGATATTAGAAACAAATTAGGATTTGTTCCCTATGCCTCTATTATATTTATTTCTGCTAAAACAGGAAAAAGAGTAAATGGATTATTTGAATTATTAAAGATAGTAAATAATAATTATAGTTTAAGAATCAGTACAGGAGTGTTAAATGATATAATAAATGAGGCAGTTATTTTAAATCAGCCGCCATCAGACAAGGGAAATAGATTAAAAATTTTTTATGGTACTCAAGTGGCAACTAGGCCACCTAAGTTTGTTATTTTTATAAATAAGAAGAAACTTATGCATTTTTCCTATGAAAGGTATCTTGAAAACCAAATTAGACAGTATTTTGGTTTTGATGGTGTACCTATTATACTGGAGTTTAGAGAAAGGGGTGAATAGTTTGGAAAATCCAATTATAATTGCTTTAATATCCTATGCTATTGGGAACTTTTGTTGGGCTTATATTTTAGGAAAACTTTTTAAAAAAGAGGATATCAGGGAAAGTGGCAGCAAAAATGCTGGGGCCACCAATGCTTTAAGGGTTTATGGGAAAAAAATTGCTGCCTTTGCTTTTATATTGGATTTATTAAAGGGAGTATTAGCAGTTTATATTGGAGGAAAATTCTTGGGCTATAATGGGAAGTTAATAGCTGGTGTTTCTGTGGTTTTAGGGCATGATTATCCCATAGTTTTAGGATTTAAGGGGGGCAAAGGTATAGCTACATCTATAGGTGTTCTTCTATCGCTGCATTGGCCTACTGCTGTTGTATGTATTATTATTGGAGTACTAATTATAGTAAAATCCAGATATGTTTCACTAGGATCTATTGCTGCAGCCGCCTTAGTGCCT
Source organism: Tissierellia bacterium (assembly GCA_036720245.1). Taxonomy (GTDB): domain Bacteria; phylum Bacillota; class Clostridia; order Tissierellales; family Tepidimicrobiaceae; genus JAAZMA01. Next base: position 35,041 of record DAIMNI010000003.1, read on the forward strand.
TTTGTTGGAATTATTGTGAACAGGCCTTTCAATAGGGAATACTTTATAGCTACATTGATTTTAGCCCTTATGGCAGTGTATAAACATAAGTCTAA
>DAIMNI010000003.1:35145-62174 GCA_036720245.1 Tissierellia bacterium
GGTGAAATTAAAATGGCAAAAATAGGTATAATTGGAGGAGGAAGTTGGGGGACTGCATTAGCAATTCTCTTAGCAAATAAAAATAATGAAGTACATATTTGGGTAAGAAATGAACTTCAATTAAAGCAAATGAAAGAATTAAGAGAAAATAAAAAGTATTTGCCAGGTGCTTTTATTCCAGATGAAATAGATATAACAAATGATATTTCAAGAGTTATTTATAATAAAGAATTGATAGTGCTTGCTGTAGCTTCTTATGGCATTAGAGAAAGCTTAAATAATTGTAAAAAGGATTTTAATAAGGAACAGGTAATAGTTAATGTGGCTAAGGGAATTGAAAATGATACTTTACTTAGGATTTCAGAAATAGTTGAGGAAATCCTTCCGAATAATCCGTATGCAGTATTATCTGGGCCATCTCATGCAGAGGAAGTAGCTAAAAATATTCCTACCACTGTGGTCTCAGCTTCTGCTGATAAGGCAGTAGCAAAATATGTACAAGATATATTTATGTCCCCATATTTTAGAGTTTATACCAATCCAGATATTTTAGGGGTAGAGCTAGGAGGTTCTTTAAAAAATGTAATAGCCCTAGGTGCTGGTATATCTGATGGATTAGGATATGGAGACAATACTAAAGCTGCTATTATGACAAGAGGAATTATTGAAATAAGTAGGCTTGGAGAAAAATTAGGGGCAAATCCTAAAACCTTTTCAGGCTTATCGGGCATAGGAGATTTAATTGTTACTTGTACTAGTATGCATAGTAGAAATAGAAGAGCTGGAATATTAATTGGTCAGGGACAAAGCCTAGATGAGGCTACAAAAAATATAGGTATGGCAGTAGAAGGTATAAAAACTACTAAATCTGCTTATGAATTGGCGGCAAAAAATAATGTTATAATGTCTATAACAAATGAAATATATGAGGTATTATATAATGGAGAAGATGTAGGAGAATCTGTATATAATCTAATGTTAAGAGATAAAAAACCGGAAATGGAAGATATATTAAAATAAAACAAAATAGATTGGTAAAAATTTCAATGGCCTGTCATATTTATCCCTTTATAACATATATATATAATGTTAAATATTGTTTTAAAACATTTAGGGGGGAGGGAAAATATGGGGGAATTTGATATATACACGGATATAGCTGAAAGAACCCAGGGAGATATATATGCTGGCGTAGTAGGGCCTGTAAGAACGGGTAAATCCACTTTTATTAAAAGATTTATGGAACTTTTGGTATTGCCTAATATTGAAAACAAATACAAAAAAGAAAGGGCAAAGGATGAATTGCCTTTAAGTGGCTCAGGGAAAACTATAATGACTACTGAGCCAAAATTTGTACCTAATGAGGCAGTAGAGCTATTGTTAAAAGAAAATTTAAAATTTAAAGTAAGAATGGTTGATTGCGTAGGCTATTTAGTTAAAGGGGCTTTAGGACATATTGAAGAAGATATACCTAGAATGGTAACTACACCTTGGTATGAAAAAGAAATACCCTTTGAAGAAGCTGCAGAAATGGGCACTAGAAAGGTAATTACAGATCATTCTACCATAGGGATTGTAGTTACAACGGATGGTTCTATAACAGATATAGATAGATCTAATTATATAAAGGCAGAGGAAAGGGTAATTAGTGAATTAAAAGAATTAGATAAGCCTTTTGTAATAGTTTTAAATACCAAACATCCAAATTTGGATAGTACCATAGCTCTAAGGGAAAGTTTAGAGGAAAAATATAAAGTATCTGTAGTTATTGTAGACTGTTTGAATATGGAAACCCAAGATATAGAAAAGATTTTTGAAAAACTTTTATTTGAATTCCCAGTTAAAGAAATTGCCATTAATTTACCAGGATGGATAGAAGGATTACCTAGAACCCATTGGATAAAAGAGAGGATTTTTGAATCTATTAAAGAATCTGTACAAAAATTAAATCAAGTGGATAGTTCCTTAAAGGGATTAGGAGAATTAGATATTGTTCAATTGGTAAATATTAGGGAAATTAATCTAGGAGAAGGGACAGTTAATGTAGACATATTAGTAGCTGATGAACTCTTTTATAATGTAATAGAAGAAATGACTGGATTTAATATAGAAGGAGATTATCAAATCTTAAGTCTAATTAACAGATTAGCTCAAACTAAGAAAGAATATGATAAGATTGAGGCTGCATTATTAGATGCAAATGAAATAGGCTATGGATTAGTTAGCCCTAGTTTAGAAGAATTAGAATTAGCAGAGCCAGAAATATATAGGCAGGGGAATAAATTTGGAGTAAAATTAAGGGCACGGGCTCCATCTCTTCATTTATTGAGATGTGATATAACTACTGAAGTATCGCCACTAATAGGTACAGAAAAACAATCTGAGGAATTAGTTAAGTATTTCTTAGATGAGTTTGAAGGAGACCCATCTAAGATTTGGCAATCTAATTTATTTGGAAAATCCCTTTATGATTTAGTTAATGAACAATTACAGGGGAAATTAAATTCAATGCCAGATGATGCAAGACATAAAATGAGAAGGGCTTTAGAAAGAATAATAAATGATGGCAATGGGGGTTTAATTTGCATTATAATATAAAAAAGTAGAAGATATTTATCTTCTACTTTTTTATATGGTCGGGATGAGAGGATTTGAACCTCCGGCCCCTAGTACCCCATACTAGTGCGCTACCAAACTGCGCCACATCCCGATAGTTTTTATATCCCTTGTAGTTTAGATATATACTAAATTACAGAGGTTTTTTTATTTTTAACAATTAATATTATAGCATGGATTTATAAGAATTGCAAACATTTTGCAAACCTAAAATTTTAATTTTAAATAAAAAATGGGCAAATTTGGTTTAATGAAATCCTTTAATGTGGTATACTAAATATAAGTAATGTTTATAAAATGGAGGTAGTTTTTTTGCTTAAATTTATACAAAATATTTTAATCCTAGCATTTATACTAAGTATAATAGGGTATATACTAGTTGTATTGAAAGAAAAATTATATTTAAAAAATAATATTATAATTATAGACAAAAAATCTGTAACAAATGACCATTTAAATGCTGCTGATATGAAACAATTCATATTAAATGGTACTAGAGTTAAATCAGGGGATGAAATTAGAGTTACAACCTTAGCAAAAGATAGGTTTGAAGGAATATTAATTGGTGCAATTAAACAAGAAAAATCTATATTGATGGTAACCCATAGTGATCAAATAAAAAAATTAAAAATAGACAATATTTTAAAACTAAAGGTTATAAGCAAATATGGTAGATTTTTAAATATTTAAGAAATAATAAAATCTATTAATACCACTTTGATAAGGGGTGCACAAATGTCCCAGAAGGAAAAAAAGAAAAAAAAAAGAAATAAAAATTTTTGGAGAATCTTTCTTACAGTTTTTATTTTCGGCTATATATTTTTTAGAACTGTGCCATCCTTATTTGCTATGGCATTTAAAGTAGTCTTACCAGAAAGCACTATAATAGAGGATAGCGTGGAGGCTAAAGCTGTAATCTTGAGGAAAGAGACCTTATATAAAGCAGAAAGCAATGGTATCATAGATATAATTAGTCCTGAAGGGGAACGTTTAGCCAAAGGTTCAGAAGTATGTAGAATTCAATTAACAGGAGAGGATTCAAATATATATCAAGAAATCAAGGAATTAGATGAAAAAATAGATGCTTTAAAAACAGTTGAAGGTGAAAAAGATATTGTAAAAGGAAATGGAGAAAAATTAGGGAATGATATAGACAGTTTAATATCTGAGATACAGGAAAAGATCAATAATGCTGAATATGATGAGGTGGAAATTTTAAAGGAAAAATTGCTTTTATATTATGGAAAGCAGCAGGACATCTCAGGAGAGGGCAATTTAATAAATACTAGCATAGACGGCTTAGAGAAAAAACGAGAGACCCTAAAAGGTGAATTAAACAGCAATGCCATTAATTATTATGCTAATGAAGCTGGTATATTATCTTATAAAATAGATGGATATGAGGAGATTTTTTCTTTCCATAATAAGGAGGAATACAAGTATTCAGATATTAAGGATGCAGATATTAATATTAATACTAAAGAAAATGGAAAAAATGTTCAATTTGGCCAAAATATATTTAAAGTAATAGATAATTTTGAGTGGTATACAATTTTAAAAATTGATGATTTTAAAGAGATTGACTCATATGAAGAAGGAGATACAATTTTTCTTGGAAATAAAAAATTAGACGAAGAATTTAAAGGTAAAATCGTTAAAATAGATAAGGAAGGTTCCAAGGGGATTATATTATGCAAATTTAATTCAGGTTTTGATAAAATTTATGATGAAAGATTTGTTAATTTTGATATAATAAGATATAAATATAAAGGATATAAAATCCCCACCAAATCTATAGTTGAAAAGGATGGAATAAAGGGTGTATATATAAAAGACATATCTGGAATTATTAAATTTAAACCAGTAGAGATTATAAAAGAAGAGGACAAGTTTACCTATGTAAATAGTGGAGAAAATAATTTTATAGTAATAAATGGGGAAGATAAACCTATTAAAACTATTACTATATTTGATGAGATCATACTAAATACAAAGGGCATTAAAGAAGGAATGATTGTCCATTGACAATAGGAGGGAAATAAAATTAATATTAAAGATAATTTATCTGTCATAGAAAAAGGTATAGAAGATGCACTAGAAAAAGCAAATAGACAAAATGAAAAGGTAAAACTAATTGGGGTAACTAAAACTGTAGATGTAGATGTGATTGAGGAGGCCATTTCTTGTGGAATAAAAAATATTGGTGAAAATAAAGTTCAAGAATTGACAAGAAAGTACGATATTATAGGTAATAAAGTAAAATATCATATGATTGGCCACTTACAGTCAAATAAAGTAAAATATATTATAGACAAGGTAGAATTAATTCATTCTTTAGATAGAATATCCTTGGCTAATGAACTAGATAAAAGGGCTAAAATGAATGATTTAATCATCAATACTTTAATACAAGTAAATATTGCAGAGGAAGAAAGCAAATATGGCCTTAAAGCAGATGAGGCAATACCTTTTATAGAAAATCTAGCTAAGTTTCAAAATATTAAAGTAAAGGGCTTAATGACAATTGCACCTCATGTAGAAAATCCAGAAGATATTAGGTGGGTTTTTAGAGATTTAAAAAAATTATCTAATACTATTAAGACTATGGATTATAAACATGTAGATATGGAAATACTTTCAATGGGAATGACTAATGATTATAAGATTGCCATTGAAGAAGGTTCTAATATGGTCAGAATTGGTACTGGATTATTTGGAAAAAGAAATTATTAGGAGGGATAATATGTCAGGTTTTATGGAAAAGTTTAAATACTTTATTGGAATTGATGACTTAGATACGGATGAGGAACAGGACTACTATGATGAATATGAACTAGAAGAATTTCCAATGAATACTAAGACTAAAAAGCTCAACAATAATGTTGTAAACATCCACACTGCTAGCAATATGAAATTAGTAGTACATGAGCCACTAAGCTATGAAGATGCACCTAAAATTGTGGATGATATTAAAACACGAAAAACTGTAGTGGTAAATTTAGAGCAATTAGAACCTAATATCAAAAGACAAATTTTTGATTTTATCAGTGGAGGACTATATTCCCTAGAGGGAAATATCCAAAAAGTAACCAAGGATATATTTATTCTTGCCCCAAATAATGTAGAAATAGATGGAAATATTAGAGATGAATTAAAAAATAAAGGAGTTTTTAATTGGTAAAAGTAAACAAGGGGTACAGAAATGGTAAGTTTATATAAGATATTTAATTATTTTTTTTATATTATTGAAATGGCAATTCTTGTTAGAATAATATTTTCTTTTTTTAGAATAGGCCCATATAATCCAATAGTTAGAATAGTTTATGAGCTAACAGAGCCTGTTTTACATCCAGCTAGAGAAATAATTTATAAACTAGGTATAGATACTGGAATGTTTGATTTTTCTCCATTATTAGCTATTTTTCTGCTGGAAGTTGTTTCTAGCATAATCAATGCAATTATTTTTAGTTGACGGTGATATTATTGAAATTAAATAGAGAAAAATATATAGAAAATATCCAAGATAAGGAACAGATAATCAATATTAGAAGACTATTGGATAAAATTGAAATAGTTTTAAATGATCATATTGTTCAATATACAGATTTCTTGGGCCCCTATGAAATTCGAGTTTCAATATCTATATTAAATAAGTTTGAGGATATAGCTTATAGTGAATTTGGAGGGCTTAAAAGTTCTGAAAGAAAAATTATAGCAATATATCCCCATTACTATATATTAGATGAAGAGGGTATAGATTTAAATTACTTAGAGATTTATGATTATAGTAGCAAATTTTCCCATAGGAATTTTTTAGGTAGTATTCTTGGTTTAGGAATAAATAGAGAGAAAATAGGGGATATTTTAATACATGAGAATTATGCACAAATAGTAGTTAAAAAAGAAATATCAGATTTTATATTAATAAGCCTAAACAAAGTTGGAAAGGAAAATGTAAAAGTAAAAGAAACTACAAAAGAAGATTTACTTCCTGTTATATTAGAATATAAGGAATCTATTATTACAGTATCTTCCCTTAGATTAGATAATATAGTTTCTGGTGCATTAAATTTGTCTAGAAAAGAAGGTCAGAAACTTATAAATATGGATTTTGTGAAAGTAAATTGGGAGACTATAAATAGATTTCATAAGGAAGTAGAAACAGGAGATATGGTATCAGTAAGAGGATATGGTCGTTTTATTGTGAATTTATTGGGAAGAACTAGAAAAGATAGATTTAGAATTAGTATTCAACTATTTAAATAAATGGAGTGAATAATGTGATTACACCTCTTGATATTCAAAATAAACAATTTAAAAAATCCTTTAGAGGTTATAAGGGTTCAGAAGTAGATTATTTTTTAGATGAAATTGTAGAGGATTATGAGAGATTATATAAGGAGAATATAGAATTAAAAGACAAAATCCTTATGCTAAATGAACAAATAAATCATTATAAGGGCTTGGAGGAAACCTTAAAGGAAACTCTTATTGTTGCTCAAAATGCAGCCGATGAACTTACCCAAGCTGCTAGAAAAAAATCAGAAAACATAATAGCAGATGGTGAGATTATGGCTAAGGAATTAATTATAGATGCCAATAATAAGGTTAAGGATATTAGAGAAGAGTATGAATACCTTCAAAGGGAAATATTTATATTTAAAACTCGTTATAAATCTTTCTTAGAATCACAGATTATCTCTACAGATGAGTTTTATTCCCAAATAGAAGAAAAGCCTTTATTTGAAGAAGATAAAGAGGAAAACAAGGAAAATATTAACGACTTAGGGGCCTAGCCCCTAATTTTAATTATAAGGAGTATATTTATGAAAAACAGAATTAAAATAGACGAAGAACTATATATAGGAGAAGAATTTACAATTATTGCAGGCCCATGTGCAGTTGAAAGTATGGAGCAAATGGAGAAAATAGGGGAATTTTTATCTAAACATAATATCAAAATCCTAAGGGGAGGGGCATTTAAACCTAGGACAAATCCTAAATCATTTCAAGGGCTAGGAATAGAAGGCTTTAAAATATTAAAGGAAATTAAAGATAAATATCATTTCAAAATAATATCTGAAGTAATGGATCCTCGTGATATTGAAATAGCCCATGATTATATTGACATTTTTCAAATTGGATCTAGAAATATGTACAATTATTCTCTATTAAAGGAAATAGGAAAAAGCAATAAACCTATATTATTAAAAAGAGGCATGAGTGCCACTATAGAAGAGTGGATAAATGCAGCTGAGTATATAGAAATTGGTGGGAATCATAATATTATATTTTGTGAAAGAGGCATTAGAGGCTTTGATAATTATACTAGAAATGTATTAGATTTAATGAGTGTTCCAATAATTAAAGAAAAAACCAATTATCCAATTATAGTAGACCCTAGTCATGGAACTGGAAGAAGGGAATTAATAATTCCAGCGGTAAAAGCAGCATTAGCCTTAGAAGCAGATGGGGTTATGATAGAAATCCATCCCAATCCAAAAGAAGCCCTATCAGATGGAGCACAATCCCTAGATTTTGAAGGATTTGAAAAATTACTTATGGAAATAGAAAAAATAAAATAGTATAAATTCCTTTGCCATATTAAATATGTAGCAAAGGAATTTATTTAGAACTGGTATCATAACAAATCTTATCATAATTGATATAAACCTTTTGAATTATAAAAACAAATATGAACAAACTATATTTAAATTTACAAAGTGAAGTAAAAGTTTAGGAGGGGAAAAATGGACAAAGGGAAAAAAGATTTTTTTAAAAATAGACTAAAAGAGGAGAAAATAAAAGTTACAGATTTACTGGAAAAAATGGAAAACCCAGAAAAGACAGGATTTACAATGAAATATTCTAGTGAATTATCTTCTTATGATAATCATCCTGCTGACTTAGGTACAGATGTATATATGATGGAACAAGATAAGGGTTTAATTAATAAATTAGAGGATACCCTATATGAAATAGAAATGTCTAATAAAAATATAGCAGACGGAAATTATGGATTATGTAAGAGCTGTGGAAAGGAAATAGATGAGAAAAGATTGAATTTAATTCCCTATTTAAAATTATGTATTGATTGTTCTAAAGATAAAATTCCTTTAAATGAAAAGAGACATTTTAGACCTGAAGAAGAGGATGTTTTGGTAAGCCTTAAGGATGATATAAGTCAGGGAATTCAATTTGATAGGGAAGATTCTTATCAGGAAGTTGCAAGATATAATCAAGTAGATGATGATCCTTCTTTTTCTACTGGAGATAATATAGGAATATTTGATGAGGACAGAGGTATAGTTGAAGATGTGGAAAAGTTTTCACAGGAATATTTTGATAAAACCAATAAATAAAGTTTTGGTGGCAAAGGGACGTTTTGTTTGCCACCTTTTATTATTAAATCTATTAACTTATTGTAATATCTTTAGTTTTCATTTAAACTATTAATATAATTAGATATTAGGAGGGAAATAAATTGCAAATATTAATTGTATTATTAGTTGTAGTTTTAGATCAGATTAGTAAATATGCAGCTGTCAAATATTTAAAGGGGAAAAGCCCTTATGTTCCAATTAAAAACTTTTTTCAATTGGAATATGTTGAAAACTATGGGGCAGCCTTTGGCATATTACAAAATGGAAGAACCTTTTTTATTATTATTACTACTATATTTATTGTTTGCATGAGTGCTATTTTTGTGAAATATTCCCCTAAATTCAATAAACCAATGAATATTGCGCTATCTATGCTTATGGGAGGAGCTATTGGGAATTTTATTGACAGAATTAGACTATCTTATGTGGTAGATTTTATTAGTGTAAGATTTGGCAGTGGCTATAATTTTCCTGTATTTAATATTGCAGATATGTTTATTGTAGTGGGAACTTTTTTAATTGTAATTATGGTATCCTTTAATAAATACGAGTATAGGTGATTTTAATGGATTTAATAGAGTTTTACATTAACGAGGATTACAATGAAAGATTAGATTACTTTTTAACAAAAAAATTAGAGGATATATCTAGAACCTATATATCCAAATTAATTAAAGATGGGTTAATTACAATTAATGATGAAAAAACTAAGCCTAGATATTTAGTAAAAAAAGGGGATTTAATAAAAATAAAATTACCAAAGCCTGAAAGTCAGAAAGTAATACCTGAAAACATACCCTTAGATATAGTGTATGAGGATAGGGATATTTTAATTGTAAATAAGCCTCAAGGTATGGTTACCCATCCTGCCCCAGGTAATACTAAGGGTACTTTAGTGAATGGATTATTATATTATGATAAAAACATATCTAAAGTAGGGGATATTACAAGGCCTGGAATAGTTCATAGATTAGATAAGGATACATCTGGATTATTAGTAATTGCAAAAAATCAGGAATCCTATGAATCCTTAATAGAACAATTTAAACAGCGAAGTGTCAAAAGGGTGTATATAGCCTTAGTTTATGGTAAATTTAAATTAAAAGAAGCAACTATTAATGCCCCTATAGGAAGGCATCCTGTAGATAGAAAGAGAATGGCCGTAGTATATGAAAATAGCAAAGAAGCCATAACAGACTATAAGGTTTTAGAAGAATTTAAGGATTATAGTTTATTAGAACTGCATTTGCAAACTGGAAGAACTCATCAAATTAGAGTACATATGGCTTATTTAAATCATCCCATAGTAGGAGATAAAGTTTATTCTAATAGAAAAAATGAATTTAGAATTAATAATCAATTGCTTCATGCTAAAGCTATTGGATTTTATCATCCTAAAACTGGTGAGTATATGGAAATAGAATCTGAGTTACCAGATGAATTTTTAAGGATTATTAAATTATTAGAAAAAAGAAATAGGTAGGTGAGGATTTTGAAAACCAAGGCAGTTATTTTAGATGAAAAGGCAATTGGCAGAGCTATCACTAGAATTGCTAATGAAATTATCGAAAAAAACAAGGGGATAGAAGATATTATTTTAGTAGGCATTGAAACTAGGGGATTGCCCTTTGCGAATAGATTGGCTGATAAAATACATGAAATCGAAGGGGCAAGATTATCTGTTTTATCTTTAGACATTACTCTATATAGAGATGATTTAACTGAAATTTATAAAGAGCCTATGGTAAAAGATAAAAAATTCGAAAAAGATATTAATGATAAAATAATAGTATTAGTAGATGATGTAATATTTACTGGTAGAACCGTTAGAGCAGCCCTAGATGCCCTTATAGATATGGGAAGGCCATCTAAAGTACAATTAGCTGTACTTATAGACAGAGGCCATAGAGAGCTCCCCATAAGGCCTGATTTTATAGGTAAAAATGTGCCTACATCTAAAAGTGAAATAGTAGAGGTTAATTTTAAAGAAGTAGATAAAATAGATCAAGTACTAATAAAGGAAAAAAGGTAGAATTTATTTTTCTACCTTTTTTATTTTCTCAATTATCTCATCACTGGGATTTACGAAAATAGTACTAAAATCTTCATAAATAACCATACCAGTTTTAGCTCCTTTCGGCTTTCGAACATTTTTCTTATTAGTATAATCTACAGCTACATTTTTAGAATGTTTTCCCTTACTATAATATGCTGCTAAAATAGCTGCCTCTTCTAAAGTAGTATCGGGAATAGATTGTCCTTCGTTTTTTACAATTACATGACTACCGGGGATTTTCTGAACATGAAGCCATAAATCCTCCTTATTAGCAAATTTTAAAGTAAGATAATCATTTTGTCTGTTATTTTTTCCCACATATATATGAAATCCGTCTTGGGATAAATAGTGTAGGGGCTTAGTTTTAACAACTGATTTTTTCTTGTTTTTCCTATTCCCTTTTATATAGCCTTCTTTTATTAATTCTTCTTTTATTTCTTCTATTTCATTTGTTTCCTCACAATTATCAATACTATTTAATACATTTTCTAAATAATTTATTTCATCTTCAGTTTCTAAGATTTGTTTAGATAATAAAATATTGGCGTTTTTTAGTTTAGAATATTTTTTATAATATCTTTGAGCATTTGCAGCAGCAGGATATTTCTTATCCAGTGGAATTTTAATTTTATCCATATTTTCTGTATAGAAATTTTCCACTTCAATTTCACTACTGCCCTTTTCTATAATATATAAATTAGCAGATATTAAATCCCCATAGACCTTATATTTTTCTCTATCTTTGGCCTCTAATAATTCTTCTTTTTGTTTAGCTAATTTCTTTTGAGAACGTTCTAATTTTGTTTCTATAATTTTAGTCATAGATTGAGATTTTTGATTTAATCTATCTGCCATATCATTTTTATAATAAAATTTATTTAAAACCTCTGATATGGAATCGCAGTAGATTTTATTTTCATTTCCAAATTGATTTATATCTAGGGCATGAAAGGCTAAATAATTATTATTATAATTATTTTTTATCAATACAGGGGTAAAGTCCTTTTTATTTATTTTGTCTATTATTCTTTTAAATGAAATATACAATGCTTTTTTTTCATCTAAATTTAAAGAAATAATAGTCCTTTTAATATCTATATTCCCATTACAACAAATTTCTTTTCCAATTAGTGGGCTTAGACCCATATAGTTGGTATAAAAGAATTTAAATATGAGGGTATTAGGATTAGCTTCTTCTAATAGTGTATAAAATTCTCCTTCATTAATCTCAAGTGGATTTGTTTTATCTGCTATAGGGTATTCATATTCCAATCCAGGTAACACTTGCCTAACTCTACTCATATCGTGATTTACTCTTTTTATAGAATCGATTATTTTAAAATTATTTTTATCTATTAGTATAATATTTGAATGTCTGCCCATTATTTCTATTATTAATCTCTTTTGAGAATTCATGCCTAATTCATCAAGGGAACTAATATCTATAAAAATAATTCTATCCATCATAAACTGTTCTATATTTAATATCCTTCCTCCAGTTAAATGTTTTCTAAGTAACATACAAAACATTGGGGGATTGGGGGGATTGGATTTGGCCTTATCCGTAAGGTGGACTCTAGGATTATTGCTACTGGCTGATATAAGGAGTTTATGATTTTCCCCTTCATTATATATATTAATTAAAATTTCATCTTTCTCCTGTTGATAGATTTTATCAATTCTTCCACCTAAAAGTTTTGTATTTAATTCTTTTACAATTGAATTTACAACTATTCCATCTAAAGACATAAAAATTCCTCCAAAAATTTTGATACTAAAATTATATCATTTAAATTAATTTATACAAATTAAAAAATAAATTCATCAATAGTTGAGATTAGATAAATAAAGTGTTAATATATTGTAATACACTAAGAAATATTTAATTACTTTAAAAGGGAGAATATATTGACACTATACAATAATTTGATATTATTAATAATGATAGACATTTCCTAGAAAGGGGATGAATTAATGTTAAAAAGTATGACAGGATTTGGTAGAGGTGAAAGTAGAAATACGGATTATAATTTTAATGTAGAAATAAAAACTGTTAATCATCGCTATAATGATATTATAATTAGAATGCCTAAACATCTAAATTATTTAGAAGAACAGCTTAAATCCATTATAAAAAGTAAAATAAATAGGGGTAGAGTTGAGGTATATATAGAATTAGAATATTCAAATGAATCTAATATAGATATAAGAATTGACATGCCTTTGGCTAAGTCTTACAAATCTCAATTAGATAGTATGATGGAAGAATTAAATATTGAAGATAAGGTAAAACTAATACATATGCTAATGTTTCCCGAAATAATCCGAAAAGAAAAAAAGGAAATTGAAGAGGATGTTCTTTGGCAATCTTTAGAAACTGCATTAGAAATAGCACTAGACAATGTAGTGAATATGAGAATAAAAGAGGGAGCCATTTTAAAAAAGGATATGGAAAATCAAATATCTAAAATTGAGGAAGATTTGCTTAAAATTGAAGAAAGAGCCCCTATAGTGGTAATAGAATATAGGGATAAACTTGAAAATAGAATTGCTGAATTATTAGATGGGAAAATAAAAGTAGATGAAGATAGACTAAATTATGAAATTGCATTTTTTGCAGATAAATCAGATATTAATGAAGAAGTAGTAAGATTAAAATCTCATAGCAATCAATTTTTAGATAGTTTAAACGAATCAGAGTCAGTAGGCCGTAGGCTAGATTTTATCTTACAGGAAATGAATAGGGAGATAAATACTATAGGCTCTAAATCAGACGATTTAACTATTTCTAATTGTGTTGTCAATATTAAATCAAAATTAGAAAAAATAAGGGAACAAGTTCAAAATGTAGAATAAGAGGGAGGAAAATATATGTCAATAAAATTAATTAATATAGGATTTGGAAATATTGTATCAGCCAATAGGATTATAGCTATTGTTAGCCCAGAATCTGCTCCTATTAAAAGATTAATACAAGAGGCTAGAAACAAGGGTATATTAATAGATGCTACTTATGGAAGAAGGACAAGATCAGTTATAGTTACAGATAGTGATCATATTATACTTTCTGCAGTACAACCTGAAACTGTGGCACAAAGATTAGATAATAAAACAGTGGATAAAGTAGATACAAAATAGAAAGAGGGATACTATGCCAAAGGGATTTTTGTTAGTTATCTCCGGCCCCTCTGCTGCTGGTAAGGGAACTATATGCAGAAAACTATTAGCAAGAAATGAAGATTTAATATTTTCAGTATCTGCAACTACTAGAAAGCCAAGGGTTGGAGAAAAAGAGGGAATTAATTATTTTTTTATAGATAGTCTCAAGTTTAATAATATGATAGAACATAAAGAATTCTTGGAATACGCTAGGGTACATAATAATTATTATGGCACTCCTAGAAATTTTGTATTAAATAATGTAAACAAGGGGAAAACAGTCATTTTAGAAATAGATGTAAAGGGGGCATTACAAGTAAAGAAGGTCTATCCTGAAGCAGTTTTTATATTTCTATTACCTCCATCAATGGAAGAATTAAAAAATAGAATAGAAAAAAGGGGTACTGAAAGTAAAGAGGATATAAATATTAGACTTAGAAATGCCTTTGAGGAATTAAAATTTGTGGATGAATATGATTATTTTGTAATTAATGATAAAGTAAAAAATGCAGTAGAAAGTGTTGAATCTATAATAAAGGCAGAAAAATTAAAGGTTAAAAGGTATAATAATATAATAGAAAAAATTATGGATTAGGGAGGAAAATTATGTATAGACCATCTATTAACGAATTATCAAATATAGGTGATAGTAGATATACTCTAGTAATGTTAGCTTCAAAAAGGGCTAGAGAATTAGTGGATGGAGCAAAACCACTAATAGATATTGATTCTAGTAAGCCTGTTAGCATTGCAATAGAGGAAATTGTAGATAACTTATCATAGACCTGATATTAAAGATATAAAGTAGGTGAATTTATGCTAAAGGGTAAAAATATTGTACTAGGTGTAAGTGGAGGCATTGCAGCCTATAAAGCTGTAGAATTAGTCAGTAGATTAAAAAAACAAAATGCCAATATAGATGTAATTATGACAGAAGGGGCTACTAAATTTGTAACACCTTTAACATTTCAAACTTTGGCTTTAGGTCCAGTATATATAGATATGTTTGGAGAGCCAAAAAACTATGATGTAGAACATATTTCTTTAGCCCAAAGGGCAGATTTATTTGTAATAGCACCAGCTACGGCAAACACTATTAGTAAAATTGCAAATGGTATTGCGGACAATTTGCTTACTACTACAGTGATGGCTACTAGATCTAAGGTAATTTTTGCACCAGCTATGAATACCAATATGTATATAAATCCAATAGTTCAGAAAAATATTTCCTATTTAAAGGAATTAGGCTATGAATTTATAGAACCAGGTACAGGTTTATTAGCATGTCAAACCTATGGGCCAGGGCGTATGGCAGAACCTATAGAAATACTACAGTATATTTTAAATAGTTTTTATGAAAAAGACTTAGTTGGAAAGAAAATAATTGTTACAGCAGGACCCACTATTGAACCTTTAGATCCAGTTAGATATATTACTAATCATTCTAGTGGTAAAATGGGTTATAGCATAGCAGAGGAATCTGCAAATAGAGGAGCAGAAACCATATTAATATCTGGTCCTACATCAATTGATGTGCCAAAAAATGTAAAGCTAATAAAAGTAAATACTACAATTGAAATGTTTAATGCTGTAGAAAAATATTTTTCAGATTGTGATGCATTAATTAAGGCTGCTGCCCCATCAGATTATAGAGCTGAAACTATATCTGATACCAAAATAAAAAAGAAAAATAATAAGGATGAATTAAATATAAAGTTTGTTAGAAATCCAGACATAGCTGCTCATTTTGGAAAAGGGAAAGGCGAAAAAATCGTAGTAGGATTTGCTGCTGAAACTAATAATTTATTGGAATATGCAGAAAATAAACTTGAAGAAAAGAATTTAGATTTTATAGTTGCAAATGATGTATCTAAAGCCGGTGCAGGTTTTAAATCCGACACCAATATTGTTACAATAATAGAAAGAACAGGGAGACAAACAGAATATCCAATAATGGATAAAATGCAAGTATCCAAGATTATTTTAGATAAAATTGTAAACTTATTAGATGCTAAAGCTAGATAGAGGGTATCTAGCTTTAGCATTTAATCTTAAATGAGGATTGATTATATGGACAAAAAATATGCAAAAGTCATTATTGATAATAGGGCCCATAATACAGATAAACCCTATACTTATTTAATAAAACCAGAAATGGTAGATATTATTCAGAAAGGTATGAGGGTTTTAGTTCCCTTTGGTATGGGAAATAGGAAAATCATAGGTATTATAATCGAGATTTGTGATGATTACGAAGAAAAATATAAATTAAAAGAGATAATTGATATTGTAGATGATAAGGCTTTAATAACAGAAGATTTATTAGATTTAAGTCTATGGATGTCTAAAGAGTATTTGTCCCCATATTTAGATTCATTACAAACAGTATTACCACCAGGGGATTTCAAGAAAGTTAAAACTTATATTTCTGCAGTTAATCACAATAATTATAATGAGAAATTAAATTCTTTAGAAAAAGGAATAATGGATTTTGTATTAAATCATGGAAATACAGTGGATTTAGATTTAATAAAAGAAAATTTTAAAGACAATAATCTTCTTAAAACCATTAGGAAACTAGAAAAAGTGAACTTAATTAGTTCAAATCTAAAGATTGAGACTACTATAGAAAAGAAATACGAAAAATATGTCTCTTTAATAGACAAAAATCTATCATATGAGGAAATGGTAAAGGCAATAGGTAAGAGAAGCTATAAACAAATAGAAGTAGTGGAATATCTTAAAGAAGAAAAAACACTTCCTTTAAAAAATCTTATGCAATCTACTAATACTTCCCTATCCACTATTAAATCTGTAGAAAAAAAGGGTCTAATAGAAATTTTTGAAAAGGAAATATTTAGGGAGCCTATTGATACTGATATTAAACCCTATGAAAAGCATAAATTATCCAAAGATCAAAAACAAGCTGTAGATATAATATTAAATAATATTAAAAATCAAAGTAAGGAAAATAAATTTTTAATTCATGGGGTAACAGGCAGCGGTAAAACAGAAATATATCTTCAATTAGTAGAAGAGATGATTAAATCAAATAGGGATTCCATAATTTTAGTACCAGAAATTTCTTTAACTCCACAAACCATAGATAGATTTGTTGGAAGATTTGGGGATAATGTGGCTGTATTGCATAGTAGATTGTCTTATGGAGAAAGGTTTGATCAGTGGAGGAAGATTAAAGAAGGCAAGGTTAAAATTGTAGTGGGTGCACGGTCTGCAGTATTTGCCCCTTTTAATAATTTAGGCTTAATTATTATAGATGAAGAACATGAATCTACTTATAAATCTGGTATGAATCCAAAATACTCTACTATAGAAGTGGCAGAAAAAAGATGTGAACAATTGGGGGCTTATTTAGTTAAAGGATCAGCTACACCTTCTATAGAATCTTATTTTAAAGCTAAAAATGGAGATATAAAACTTATTAATTTAGATAAAAGAGTAAATAATAAAAAAATGCCAGATGTAAAGATAATCGACATGAGGGAAGAACTTAATAAAGGCAATACTTCTATTTTTAGTGAAGAATTATATTATGCCATAGAAAAAAACCTAAAGGATAAAAGGCAAACTATACTTTTTTTAAATAGAAGAGGTTATTCCACTTTTGTTTCTTGCAGGCAATGTGGATATGTAG
Source organism: Tissierellia bacterium (assembly GCA_036720245.1). Taxonomy (GTDB): domain Bacteria; phylum Bacillota; class Clostridia; order Tissierellales; family Tepidimicrobiaceae; genus JAAZMA01. The sequence continues at coordinate 53,015 of DAIMNI010000003.1, forward strand.
TAAAATGTAATTCATGTGATATATCTATGACCTATTATATGGCAGAAAATAAGTTAAAGTGTCATTATTGTGGACTGGCTATTAATCCACCAAAATTGTGTCCAGTTTGCAAAAGTAAATATATTAAATATTTTGGAATAGGTACAGAAAAAGTAGAGGATTATACAAAACAATTATTTCCCAAGGCAAGAGTAGAAAGGATGGATATGGATACTACTAGTAAAAAGGGTAGTCATGAGTCTATATTGCGAAATATGAAAGATGAAAAGATTGATATACTCATAGGGACTCAAATGATAGGAAAGGGATTAGACTTTAAAAATGTAACCCTAGTAGGGATAATTGCAGCAGATACTAGTTTAAATCTTCCAGATTTTCGTGCCTCAGAACGAACTTTTCAATTGGTAACTCAGGTGTCAGGTAGGGCAGGTAGGGGAGATGCTGATGGAAGGGTAATTGTCCAGAGTTATAATCCAGAACATTATAGTATACAAACTTCTAAGGAACATGATTATTTAGCTTTTTATAATAAAGAAATTCTTTTAAGAAAAGAGTTTAATTATCCACCCTTTAGCAATATTCTCTCCATAACTATATATGGAGAGAATATAAATAGTGTAATTAAAGCCTCTAGGGATATTTACAATGCTTTAACTCGTGAAATGTCTATAAATGGTCTCAAGGATATTATAAAGGACATAACTGGGCCAAATCCTGCACCTTTAGAAAAAATTAAAAACAATTTTAGATTTCAAATACTCATTAAATCACCAGATAAGCATATGGAAAAGTTGAAAGAGATAATAGAATGGGTATGTATAATAAATAGGGATGAATTAGATTTAACACAGATTAAATTAAATGTAGATATAGATCCCAATTCAATTTTATAGGAGGATAGATATGGCAATTAGGCAGATTAGGTTTGACGGAGACCCTATTTTAAGGAAAAAGTCTAGGGAAGTAAAGGAAGTAAATGATAGAATAAAAATTTTATTAGATGATATGATGGAAACTATGTATGAAAATGATGGAGTGGGTCTGGCAGCACCACAAATAGGAATATTGAGACAATTAATAGTAATTGATATTGGAGATGGACCAATTAAATTGATTAATCCTGAAATTACTGAAAAAGATGGGGAAGAAATTGATGTAGAAGGCTGCTTATCTGTCCCAAGAAGAGCGGGAACTGTAAGTAGACCAGAATGGGTAAAAGTGAAATATTTAGATGAATTTGGTGAAGAAAAGATAGTAGAAGCTAGTGGACTATTAGCTAGGGCATTTTGCCATGAAATAGATCATTTAAATGGAATTTTATTTACTGATAAGATGATAGAAGAAATATTTGAAAAAGAAGAGGAAGAATAAATTTGGAGGTAATAAAATGAATATAGTTTTTGCAGGCACTCCTGAATTTGCCCTTCCTACTTTAGAAACATTATATGAAAGTGGGAATAATATCCCATTGGTAATAACCCAAAAAGATAAGCCAAAAGGTAGGGGCAAAAAAATGCAAGCTACTCCAGTTAAGGAAAAGACATTGGAACTAGGACTAGAAGTATATCAACCAGATTCAATTAATTCTTTAGAATCTATTGAAAAGCTAAAGAAAATTGCACCAGATTGTATAGTAGTTATTGCCTTTGGACAAATGCTGAAGTCAGAAGTGCTAAATTTGCCAAAGTACGGTTGTATTAATGTCCATGCCTCATTATTACCTAAGTATAGGGGAGCCGCTCCTATTAATTGGGCAATTATCAATGGTGAAACTGAAACTGGAATTACAATAATGAAAATGGATGAGGGAATAGATACTGGACCTATACTCAATATGAAAAGCATTCCTATAGAAGATATAGATAATTCTATTAGCATTCACGATAAATTATCCGTAATAGGGGGGGAAATTCTAATAGAAACTTTAGATACATTGGAAAAAGGTGAAATAAAAGAAACTTTACAGGAGGATAGCCTATCTACCTATGCATCTATTTTAACTAAGGATATGGGAAAAATCAATTGGAACAGCTCTGGGGAAAAAATAATTAATTTAGTTAGAGGCCTTAAGCCTTGGCCTTCTGCATATACAATGTATAATGGAGAAAATATTAAAATTCACAAGGCAAAGAGGATGACTAAATTTGAGGAAGGAAGTAGTGGCACAGTAGTTCAGGTAAGTGATAAGGGTATATTTGTCAATTGTAAAGATGAATGTATTGTAATTGAAGAATTGCAATTTCCAGGCAAGAGGAAAATGCATATATCAGAGTATTTAAGGGGAAATAAATTAAACCCTTGGATAAAATTTTCTTAATTAATTAGAAAGGGTGGTATAATGTATCCAGGATATGGGTATTATGGTGGTGGAGGCAGTTGGATGTTGTTTCTTTTTCCAGCATTATTGTTTGCTATGTATGCACAAATAAAGGTTAGCTCTTCTTTTAATAAATATTTGAGAGTGCCTAACCGTGCAGGTCATACGGGAAGAGAAGTTGCCAGAACTATACTAGATAGAAATGGGCTATATGATGTAAGAATTGAGCAAGTATCTGGAAATTTAACAGACCACTATGATCCTAGAACAAAGGTAGTTAGATTATCTAGTAATGTGTACAATGGTTCATCAATTGCAGCTATTTCTGTTGCAGCTCATGAGGTAGGCCATGCAACGCAACATGGGGAAGGATATTTTCCACTAATCCTAAGAAATAATATAGCCCCTATAGTAGGTATTGCTTCTCGATTTGTATGGATCTTGATTCTACTTGGTTTAATAATTGAACCGTTTTTCTTAGAATTAGGAATTGCATTATATTTGGCTGTAGTTTTGTTTCAAGTCATTACTTTGCCAGTAGAAATTAATGCAAGTAAAAGAGCTTTAGCACAATTAGAGGATGGCTTTATTTACGATGATGAATACAGGGGATCGAAACAAGTTTTATCTGCAGCAGCATTAACCTATGTGGCAGCTACTTTAGTAGCTATTGGACAATTACTGAGAATATTATCTATATCTCAAAGGAGAGATTAAAAAAATATTTTATTATTTGCCTGGCATTTGCCAGGCAAATAGTTTTAGGAGGCTTTTTATGAATTCTAGAGAAATTATTTTAAAAATCCTAATTGATATTAATGCTAATGGTGCATATTCCAATATTTCTATTAATAGGCATTTAAAAAATAATAAAAACATTGAAAATGAAAATTTCATACGAGAAATAGTATATGGAGTGATAGAAAATAAATTATACTTAGATTATATTATTTCTCAAGTTTCAAAAACTAAAATAGATAAAATCCATTCAACTACATTGGAAATACTAAGAATGGGAGTATATCAAATAATATTTATGGATAAAATCCCAGATAGGGCTAGTGTAAATGAATCAGTCAATCTTTCAAAAAAATATGGTCATAAAGGTATTGCAGGATTTGTAAATGGGGTTTTGCGAAATATCTCCAGAAACAAGGAAAAATTGATGGAAGTTAAAAAAGAAGATAAAATAGATTTTTTATCTATTAAATATTCTTATCCTAAATGGATAATTAGAAATTGGATTAAGGAATATAATTATGAATTTACCGAAGAAATTTTAAAAGGAGATAATAGTAGACCTAAATTAAATATTCGAGTTAATACTTTAAAAATCAATAGGGATAAGCTATTAGATATATTTTCTAATTATGGTTTTAATGCATATAAAACTAAATATGCAAAGGATGGATTAATAATTGAAAATCCAAGTAGAATAAATTCTCTAGAAGAATATAAAAAAGGTTATTTTACTATTCAAGACGAAAGCAGTATGCTAGTATCTCAAATTATAGACCCAGTAGAGGGTTATTTAGTATTAGATCTATGTTCGGCCCCTGGGGGAAAATCTACCCATATGGGGCAGTTGATGAAAAATAATGGGAAGATAATTTCCAGAGATATATATGAGCATAAATTACAATTGGTAGAAAATAATGCTAATAGATTAGGCATAGATATTATTGAAACTGAAACTTTTGATGCTATAAAATTAGACAAAAATTTAATAGGAAAAGTAGATTATTGTATTATAGATGCTCCTTGCTCTGGATTAGGTATAATCAGGAGAAGACCAGAAATAAAGTGGAATAGGATAGAAAAGGATATTGAGGAATTAAAAAATATTCAATGGGAAATATTAAATAATGCTAAGGATTATTTAAAAATAGGAGGAATAATGGTATATAGCACATGTACCATATCTAAAGGTGAAAATGAAAATATGGTGGAAAAATTTTTGTTAGAAAATAAGGAATTTCAATTAGTTGATTTCTATGATAAATTTGATTCTAAGGAGAATATATCTAATTCAAGGGAAGGGCATATACAGCTGTTTCCACATATACATAATACTGATGGATTTTTTATTTCTAAATTAAAAAAGATTAATAACTAATTATTCTAAAATTATGGTATAATATAAAATTAAGAATGGCTATGGGGTGATGCTTTGCATAATATTCAATTAAATAGTCTTACATTGCAGGAAATGGAGATACTTTTTGAAAATATAGGGGAACAAAAGTTTAGAGCTGAACAAATGTTTAATTTTTTACACAAAAATCATGGGACGAAAATCCAAGATATTACTGTATTCTCTAAAAAGCTCAAGGACAAGCTAGAAAGTATGGCTGAAATAAATGAAATGAAAATTTATAAAAGATTTGATTCTAAAATCGATAGCACAAAAAAATACTTGTTTTTATTAGAGGATAATAATATCATTGAAGGAGTTCTAATGGAATATACCCATGGATTAACGGCTTGTATATCTACTCAAGTTGGGTGTAGAATGGGATGTTCTTTTTGTGCCTCTACAAAGGAAGGGTTAATTAGAAATTTATCTCAAGCTGAAATGGTAAATCAAATTTATACTATAGAAGAAGATTTAAACTGCAATATAAATAATATTGTTTTAATGGGCAGTGGTGAACCCTTGGATAATTATGAAAATCTTATTAAATTTTTAAAGATTATTCATCATGAAAAAGGTAAAAATCTTAGCTATAGAAGTATAACCTTATCTACCTGTGGTGTAGTGCCTAAAATTTATTTATTAGCAGATGAAGGAATCCCTATAAATTTATCCATTTCTCTTCATTCTCCCTTTGACCATATCAGGGAGAAGATAATGCCAATAGGCAAAAAATATTTAGTGGAAGATATAATAAAAGCTTGTAAGTATTATTACAATAAGACTGGTAGAAGAATTACTATGGAATATACGGTAATTGATGGAATAAATAATAGAGAAGAGGATTTAAAAGAATTAATTAAAATTTTAAAGGATTTAAATTGTCATATTAACCTAATACCATTAAATCCTATTAAAGAGTATGATAAAAAAAGGCCATCTATATCTAATATTGAAGAATTTCAATATAAACTTAATAATTCAGGTATAAATACTACTATTAGACGAGAAATGGGTAGTGATGTAAATGCTTCATGTGGCCAATTGAGACGACGATATACAAATGATGGAGATAAAATTATTCAGTGAGGTGATTAAATTGGATATTGGCGTTAAAACAGATGCAGGTAAAATTAGAGACAATAACCAAGATGCGTATTATCTTTCTTCAGACAAATCAAAACCCCTATTTATTATTGCAGATGGCATGGGGGGACATAAGGCTGGGGAAATAGCTAGTAAATTAGCTATTGATACCATAAGCCAAAATTTTAATAATTTTTTAGATATAAACCCACTAAATGAAGAAGATATAAAAAACAATATATTTAAATCTTTTAGTGAGGCAAATGTAAAAATTTATAGAAAAGCTCTGAAGGAAGAGGAGTGCTCAGGTATGGGTACTACAGTTACTTTAGCTTATATATCAGATAAAAACCTGTATATTGGCCATGTAGGAGATAGTAGAGCATATACCTTTAACAATGGTAGTTTATCGCAAATAACTGAAGACCATTCTTTGGTGGAAGAATTAATAAAAAATGGTAGTATTAGCAAAGAGGAAGCAAAAACTCATCCACAAAGAAATATTATTACAAGGGCTGTAGGTACAAGCGAGGAAATCGATGTGGATATATTAGTATTACCAAAAGATGCAGTTGAAGTACTACTATTATGTACTGATGGTTTAAATAGTATGCTAGATGATGATGAAATTGAATGGATATTAAGCAATAGTGAAAATATGCAAATAGCTTGTGAAGACTTAGTTAAACATTCAAACGAAAAAGGTGGCTATGATAATATTACTGCTTTGGCATTGAAATTTTAAAAAAAGTGAGGTGATCATATGATTGGAACAGTTTTAGGTGGCAGATATGAGATTGATGAAAAAATTGGTGCTGGAGGTATGGCCTATGTATATAAGGCTAGATGCAAACTTTTAAATAGAAATGTGGCCATTAAAATTTTAAGAGATGAATTTGTAAATGATGAGGAGTTTATTAAAAAGTTTAGGCGAGAATCTCAGGCTGCTGCTAGTTTATCGCATCCAAATATTGTAAATGTTTATGATGTTGGCATGGATGAGGTGAATGGTAATAAAATCTATTACATTGTTATGGAATATATAAATGGAAAAACTTTAAAGGAGATAATTAGAGAAAAAGGTAAATTATCTTTAGGGGAGACCCTAGAGTATTCAATACAAATTGCAGAGGCATTAGAACATGCCCACAAAAATCATATAGTTCATAGGGATATTAAACCCCATAATATTATGATAACTGAGGATGGAAGAGTAAAGGTTACTGATTTTGGCATTGCAAGGGCTGCTACTGCCTCTACTGTAACAAATACATCTAATGTAATAGGTTCTGTTCATTATTTTTCACCAGAACAGGCTAGAGGGGGTTATACAGATGAAAAATCCGATATTTATTCCCTTGGAATAGTAATTTATGAAATGATAACTGGAAAAGTACCCTATGAAGGGGATAGCCCAATTTCTGTAGCATTAAAACACATACAAGAGGAAATAGTACCTCCTAGGGAAATTGACAGTACTATACCAATTGGTCTAGAAAATATTATTATGAAATGTGTTAAGAAAAGTCAAGCTGAGAGATATAGTAGTGCATCAGAATTATTAAGAGATTTAAGACGATTAAAATATTCACTAAATGATAGCTCAATGGAAGATACAGCAATGATTCAAACTACTCAGATAATACCTGCAGTAGAAAATGAGGGCGGAGATAGTATGAAAAAAGTTTCTAAAAAAAATAAAAAGAATGGAAGTTTAAAACCCATGTTATTAGCTATACTATTGGCCTTTATAGTTGTAGCTGCTGGGGCACTAGGTTTTTATAAATTGAAGGATTATTTTATTGTTAAAGAAGTAGAAGTTCCAAGTTTAGTTGGAATGAGCGTGGAAATGGCAGAAGGGGAATTAGAAAGCAAAGAATTAAAACTTAGAATTGGCAAAGAGATACCTAGTAGTGAATTTAAAAAAGGTGATATTATAGATCAAAAAACAAAGGCTGGGGATAAAGTTAAGCCAGGTTTTACTATTGAGGTAATAGTTAGTTCTGGTGGCAATTATGTCAAAGTCCCAAGTTTCATTGGTAAAGATATCACAGAAATTGATGCTATACTTAGTGATAATAATTTAGGAGAAGGGGAAGTAAGGCCTCAGTCTAGTGATACTATAGCTGCTAATATAATTATGAATCAATATCCAGATCCCTATACAGAAGTAGAAGAGGGTACTAAAATAGATTTAATTGTAAGTCAGGGGCCAGAGAAAAAAACAGTTTTAATGCCAAAAATTATAGACCGAACTGAAGGAGAGGCAAAGAGTGCATTAGAAGCCTTTGGATTAATAATGGGTGATAGTAGTAGTGAAGAATATAGTGATGAATTTGAGGCTGGTAAAATTATTTGGCAAAGTGTGGAGGCAGGAGTAGCTGTAGAAACAGGCACTAAAATTGATATAAAAATAAGCAAAGGCCCTGAGCCAGAGCCTGAAGAACCTGTTGAAGAAAAAGAAGTTCCGTTTAATGTGAAATTAACTTTACCTGATCATGGTTCTGAAATTGATGTAAAAGTAGAAAGAATTCAGGATGGTGTATCTGAAATTGTATATGAAAAGATTCATGAAGCTGATGGAAAGGATATTACAATACCCCTAAAGGGTAAATTAGATGCTGAATTTAGATTTTATTACGATGGGGTATATAGTGATACTGAATACCATCCAAATAGATAGGGGGTTTTTAATGCTAGAGGGAATTATTGTTAAAGGAGTTGGAGGTTTTTATTATGTAAAAACTGAAGAAGGAGTTTTTGAATGTAGGGCAAGGGGCTTATTTAGGGAAGAAAATCTAATACCCTTAGTAGGAGATAAAGTAAAAATCCAAATTAGTCCCGAAGATAATACAGGGTATATAAAGGAAATAGCTTCAAGAAAATCCCAATTATTAAGGCCTCCTGTAGCAAATATTACACAGGTTATAATAGTCATGAGTATAAAGGATCCTAGTATTAATCTTTGGCTATTAGATAGATTTTTAGTAATGGCAGAATTTGAAGGATTGGATATTCATATTTGTTTAAATAAAGTGGATTTAGAAAAAGAAGATAAAATTATGGAAATCAATAATATATACAATAAAGCAGGTTATGATATTATAAACACAAGCATTATGGAGAATAAGGGAATTGAAGAATTAAAAAATAAATTAAAAGATAATATTACAGTATTTGCAGGTCCTTCAGGGGTGGGTAAATCTTCATTATTAAACAAAATCCACCCTGGATTAAATTTAAAAACTGGGGATATTAGTAAAAAAACCACTCGGGGAAAGCATACAACTCGGCATGTGGAATTAATGGATTTAGATATAAATTCCTATATATTAGATAGTCCGGGATTTAGTTCTCTAGATTTGGATTTTATCGAAAGAGAAGAAGATTTAGCAAGCTATTTTATGGAGATAAAAAAGCATAGTGATAAATGTAAATTTATTTCCTGTGTTCACCATAATGAGCCAGATTGTGAAGTAAAAAGGCAATTAGAGAAGGGAAATATATCTAATAGCAGATATGAAAATTATTTAAGTTTTTTAGATGAAATTAAAAACATAAGGAGGTATTAATATGATACAAATTTCACCTTCAATTTTATCGGCAGATTTTACTAAATTAAA
>DAIMNI010000003.1:62184-85431 GCA_036720245.1 Tissierellia bacterium
TTAGTAAAATCTGCCGATAAAATTGAAGGTGAAATATCATATTTAGAAAAGGGCGGAGCTGATTATATCCATTTGGATGTAATGGATGGAAATTTTGTTCCAAATATTAGCTTTGGTCCTCCAGTAATTAAAAGCATAAGAGGTATAACTAATATTCCCCTGGATGTCCATTTAATGATAGACAGGCCTGAAAGATATATTAAAGATTTCTATAAGGCTGGTGCTAATATTATTACAATTCACGAGGAAGCTACTACTCATCTACATAGGGCCATAAAGGAAATTAAATCTTTTGGCTTAAAGGCAGGGGTATCTTTAAATCCAGCTACACCCCTTGAAAGTATAGAATATATTTTAGAATATATTGATATGGTATTAATAATGACAATAGATCCTGGCTTTGGTGGCCAAAAATATATTAAATCTATGGATAGGAAAATATCAGATTTAAGAAAGATCATAGATAATAGAAATCTAGATATATTAATAGAGGTAGATGGTGGGATTAAATTAGATAATGCTAAGGCTGTATCAAATTTGGGAGCGGATATTTTAGTTGTAGGTTCAGGAATATTTGAGGCAGAGGATGTAGCAGAGAGAACCAAAATGTTTAAAAACCTTTAATTGCATATTTAAAACTATATGATATAATAAATAAGACATCAATTAAATATAAGCAACACTGGGGGAGCCATTTGGCTGAGAGGGGATTAATTCCCGACCCTTTAACCTGAACTGGGTAATGCTAGCGTAGGAAAGTGAAAATAAGAATTTAAATGCCTATTACTAAGTTTAGTAATAGGCATTATTTTTTAGGAGGGGACAAAATGAAAAAGTGGAGCACAAAAATGTTGACAGAGGCAGGAATAATGATTGCTTTGGCTGTTTTATTAAGTAGAATAAAGATTTATGAGGCACCTATGGGTGGTTCTGTTACTGCAGGTAGTATGATTCCCATAATATTATTTGCCTTAAGATGGGGCGTTAAACCAGGCATAATTACAGGTACTACTTTTGGAGTATTGAAACTAATACTTGGTGGCTCTGTATATACTCCTGTACAAGCTATATTAGAATATCCTATAGCCTTTGGATTTTTAGGCTTGGCAGGAATTATTTCCATAAATAAAGAATTTAAATTGGCAGATTATTTAAAAGTAATATTAGGGGTTTTACTTGCAATTGGTGGAAGGTTTCTATGTCATTTTATTGCAGGAATTGTGTTTTTTGGTCAATATACCCCAGAAGGAATTAGCACTTGGAAATATTCTCTTGTGTATCAATTACAATATTTATTGCCAGAGTTTATAATATCTGCCATAATATTATCATTGATATGGAAACCTATAAGTAAAATAGACAAATAAAAAGGATTGATTTAATTGAAAGCATTACTAGTTTCAGGTGGGAATATAGAGGATTTAAATTTAGTCAAAGAATTAGCAAAGGATGTGGATTTTGTTATAGGTGCAGATGCTGGGACAGATTATTGTCTAGCTAGTAATTTAGTGCCTAATATTATTATTGGAGATTTAGATTCTATTAAAATGGGAAACTTAGATATAGTTAAGCAGAAAGAAATACCTATTTTAAAATTTCCAATAGAAAAAGACAATACGGATACTGAATTAGCTTTAGATTATTTAATTGAAAAGGGCTTTAAAGATATTACTATAATAGGTGCTATAGGTAGCAGAATAGACCATACTTTAGGAAACATATTTTTATTAAAAAAGTTAAAGGACAAAAAGGTAAAGGGTAAAATAATAGATGGACATAATATTATATACTTAATTGATGATGAATTAATAGTAGAAAACAGGCCTAATTCTTATGTATCTATACTGCCTATTAATGATAGTGGAAGCATTGTAAGTTTAGATGGTTTTAAATACAATTTATCTAAAGTACAAATTGATTTTTCTTCTACACTAGGTATAAGTAATGAAATAGAAAAGGATTTTGGATATATAAAAATTCATAAGGGATTATGTTTAGTAATTATATCTATGGATTAATTATCACTGTAACTAAAATTATACACTCCGAATAATATAAAGCAAAAGGTATTATTTGGGGTGTATTTATGAAAAACTTTTATTATAGACTTAAATGTAAATATAAGCATAAATTTAAAAAAATAGTAGGGATAGTATTAGCTATTATTGGTTGTATGATAATAATAAATATTGTTTCTATAGAATTTCTTTTAATTTTAATAGGAATAGTTTTAATTATTATGGCTTTATTATTATTAAATTTAAAATAAGGCTTCCTTTTTATTAGACTGGAAGCCTTACTTTTTTATAATGCCCTCTCAACATAGCCAGATCTTAAGCATCTAGTACATACATTTATTCTCTTAGTAGTACCATCTACATTTGCTCTAATCTTCCTAATGTTTGGAGACCAAGTTCTATTATTCTTTTTATTTGAAAATGTAACTTTGTTTCCGGACATTTTTCCTTTACCGCATATTTCACATTTCTTTGCCATGGTGCACCTCCTTAATACTATAAAACAAATTAATCTAAAATCTATGAAGTCATCTTATATTTTACACAATTAAAAAGAAAAAATCAAGATAAATTATGGTAATAGTAAATAATAGAAGTATTAGTTGAACTATTTACTATTTTAAGGTAATATATATTCATATAGTAATTTTTATTATAAGGAGGGGAGATTTTATGCCAGCAAAGGCAAATAATGAATATGGATATATAAATGTTGAAGATAATGTGATTGCAACAATAGCTGGACTTTCTGCTATGGAAAGCTATGGTATAGTAGGAATGGCCAGTAAAAATGCTACTGATGGATTTTTTGAGATGTTAAAATGGGAAAATATGTCCAAAGGAGTCAAAGTATATACTAATGGGGATGAAGTAGAAATAGATTTACATGTTATATTTCAATATGGTATGCGAATATCTATAGTGGCAGAAAATATTATTGAAAAAGTTAAATTCAATGTAGAAAACCTGACAGGATTAACAGTTAAAAAGGTCAATATATATGTTCAAGGCATTAGGGTAGAAAAGTAGTTAAGGAGGTACTATAATTGAAGTATGAAAATATAGACGGTATAATGCTAAAACAAGCATTTATTGGTGCAACAAACTTTCTAGATAAAAATAAAGAAGAGGTCAATACATTGAATGTATTTCCCGTTCCAGATGGAGATACTGGCACAAATATGTCTTTAACTATGAAGGCTTCAGTTAAACAAATTTTAGATTTAAAGGAAGATAGTGCTGGTAAAATAGCCATGGCAGCAAGTCAAGGCTCCCTTATGGGTGCTAGGGGAAATTCAGGAGTTATACTATCCCAATTATTTAGAGGTTTTGCTAGCGGCTTGAAAGATAAAGAAAAATTTAATACAAAAGATTTAGCAAGAGCATTTAAATTAGCCTCAGACACTGCTTATAAAGCGGTTATGAAACCTACAGAGGGTACTATACTAACTGTAGCAAGGGGCTGTGCTGATTATGCATTAAGCATTTGTGAAAAAGAAAAAGATATTGCTTTATTTATGGAAAAAGTTGTAGAAGAAGGAAATAAAGTATTAAATCGAACTCCTGAAATGTTACCTGTATTAAAACAAGCTGGAGTAGTAGATGCTGGTGGCAAGGGACTAATGTATGTATTAGTGGGTGCTCTTAATGGAATTACTGGTAAAGATGATTTTAAATTGGAAGATTATAAGGAGAAACAAGTAATAGCTAAACCTTTAGTTCAGGATATAGATACTAGTGATATTAAATATGGTTACTGTACTGAATTTATGATAAATACTGATAATCAAGAAATTGATAGATTTAGAGAACAAATGGCAGCCTTTGGAGATTCTCTATTGGTAGTTGGTGGCGAAGGACTAATTAAAGTTCATGTTCATACTAATAACCCAGGTGAGGTATTAGAAAAGGCCTTATTGCTTGGAGAATTAAACGATATTAAAATAGACAATATGAGATACCAACATAGGCATATAGTAGCAAATGATGAAGATTTTAAAAATGAGAAAAAAGAAGGTCCTAAGAAAAAATACGGTATTATAACGGTTTCTATAGGGGAAGGTTTAGATACAGTATTTAAGGAATTAAATGTTGACTATATTATTTCTGGTGGTCAAACCATGAATCCAAGTACAGAAGATATTTTAAATGCAATAGCTGAAGTAGATGGAGAAAATATAATAATGCTACCTAATAATGGGAATATAGTTTTGGCTGCAGAACAGGCAAAGGAATTAAGTGATAAAAATGTTTATGTTTTCCCTACTAAAACAATACCTGAAGGTGTATCTGCTTTATTATCTTTTGATGTGAATTTAGATGTGAGAGAAAATCTTAAAAATATGGAAGAAGCAATAAGTTATGTTAAAACAGCTCAAGTTACTTATGCTGTTAGGGACACTGAATATAATGATATTAAAATTAAAAAAGATAATATAATTGGAATACAAAAAGATGATATTATATCCGTAGGAGATAATATAGAAGATGTATCTTTTGAATTAGTTAAAAACTTAGTAGGTGAGGATTCCTCATTAATAACCATGTTTTATGGTGAAGATATAAAAGAAGAGGAAGCTATGAAATTGTCTAGAAGAATTGAAGAAGAATTCGAAGATTATGATATAGAGGTAGTGTTTGGCGGTCAACCTATATACTATTATATATTTTCAATAGAATAGCCATTCCCTACCCTAGGGTAGGGAATTTTATTTGAATGGAGAGATAAAAGTGTCTATACAATATATTAAAGGAGTAGGACCTAAGAGGGCAGAGAAGTTAAGAAAGTTAAATATATATACGGTAAAAGATTTATTATATTATATCCCTAGAGAATATGATGATAGATCTGAAATTAGCACCATAGCTAAGCTTAAACAAGGGGAAAAGGCAAGTTTATATATAGAAATATATGGCTATCCTACTACTCTAAAGCCTAGAAAAAATTTGTCCATATTGAAAATCCCAATTAGAGATGAAACAGGTCTTGGCAATTTAGTATGGTATAATCAAGATTATATGGCCAATCAATTTAAAATAGGAGATAAAATATTAGTAAATGGCAAAGTAAATAAATTTGGAAGAGAAGTTCAAATTGTAAATCCTGTTTTCGATAAAGATAAGGGAAACAAAGTGGGAAATATTGTCCCTATATATTCCCTAACATCTGGCCTTACCAATAATGAAATGATAAATATAATGAATAATGGAATTTTAGCCTATAAAGATAAAATGCCTGAAGTTCTTCCAGATTATATTAAAGAAGAATTAAATTTAATGAATATAGAAGACGCCCTTTTAAATATACATTTTCCTAAAAATAAACTAGACTATATAGAATCTAGAAAAAGATTGGCTTTTGAAGAATTACTTACATTGCAATTAGGGTTATTTATAATTAAATCTAGGACTAAGGAAATGAAAACTGGGATTAAATTTTCTTCTGTAGAAGAAATAGAGGATTTTATTGAGGAATTGCCTTTTAATCTAACTTCTGCTCAGAAAAAAGTTTTTAAAGAAATAGAAGGAGATATGGAAAAAGATATGCCAATGAATAGATTAGTACAGGGAGATGTAGGCTCTGGGAAAACTATTTTGGCTGTACTTGCTATGTTTAAGGCGAAAAAATCTAATTATCAATCTGTAATGATGGCACCTACTGAAATATTGGCAACTCAACATTATGAATCCATATCCAAGTTTTTTGAGGGTTATGATATTAATTGTGAATTATTAGTAGGCTCTATTCCTCCTAAGGAAAAGGAAAAAATATTAGAGAGATTAAAAGCGGGGGACATAGATGTATTAATAGGGACCCATGCAGTTATACAAGAAAATGTAGAATTTTATAAATTAGGTTTGGCAATAACAGATGAACAACATAGATTTGGTGTAAAACAAAGGGCAGTTTTAAGTCAGAAAGGTACAAATCCAGATATTTTAGTTATGACTGCAACCCCAATTCCTAGAACTCTAGCTTTAATACTTTATGGGGATTTAGATATTTCTATTATTGATGAATTACCCCCAGGTAGAAAAGAAATAGAAACCTATGCTGTAAATCCACAATTATTAAATAGGGTTAATAATTTTGTTAAAAAGCAAGTACTATCTGGAAGACAGGCCTATATAGTTGCACCTTTAGTTGAAGAAAGTGAAAAAATAAATATTAATTCTGCTGAAGAACTATATTTATCCTTTAAAAATGGAGTTTATAAAGATTTTAATGTAGGACTATTACATGGTAAGATGAAACCTTTAGAAAAGGATAAAATAATGGAGAAATTTAATAATGGGGAAATAGATATCTTAATTTCTACAACTGTAATTGAAGTAGGTGTAAATGTGCCAAATGCCAATATTATGGTAGTTTTTAATGCGGAAAGATTTGGTTTAGCACAATTACATCAACTTAGAGGTAGAGTAGGCAGGGGGGAATATCAATCATATTGTATATTAATTAATGAAAGCAATAGCAGTATTTCTAGGGAACGTATGAGAATACTTCAAAATTCCACTGATGGCTTTTATATTTCCGAAAAAGATTTAGAATTACGAGGGCCTGGAGAATTTTTTGGCACCAAACAGCATGGTATTCCAGATTTAAAAGTAGCTAATCTTTTCACCGATATGGATATATTAAAATTAGCACAAGAAAAGGCCAAGGAAATTCTAGAAGAAGATGCACTATTATTAGATGAAAAACATTTAGCTTTAAGGCAAAATATTATATCCATGTTTAGTGGACAAATTGATGAATTAATTTTTAATTAATACTATTAATTTTTCCCCAAAATATGATAAAATATATAGAAGAATATAGAGGTGATTTCTTGAGAGTAATATCTGGAGATAAAAAAGGATTTAAGCTAAAGGCTCCAAAGGGAAAAGATACTAGACCTACTGAAGATAGGGTAAAAGAGTCTCTTTTTAATATATTAGGAGATATAGATGAAAATAGCATAGTATTGGATTTGTTCTCCGGATCTGGTTCTATAGGTATAGAATTTTTAAGTAGAGGGGCTAAATTCACGTATTTTATAGACAATTCTAATCTATCTATAAATGCCATAAGGGAGAATTTAATTCATACTAATTTTATGGGAAAATCTAAAATCATAAAAGGAGATTCCATTAAGATTATCAAAGCTTTAAATAGGGAAAATATAAAATTTGATTATATATATATTGATCCACCTTATGAGGGGAATTTAATTGAAAAATCTCTAGAAAACATTTCAAAGGAAAATATTTTAAATAATAATGCTATTTTAATTCTAGAACATAGTAAAAATAAAGCTTTTCCAAGTTTTTTATATGGATTAGAAAAAAAAGATACAAGAAATTATGGTGATAAAGTATTGACATTTTATATACACAAAGGGGAGGCATGATTATGGTAGTAATATATCCTGGAAGTTTTGATCCCGTAACTTATGGGCATTTAGATATTATTGATAGATGTTCTAAAAAATTTGATAAGATAATAGTATCAGTTTTAAATAATAAATCTAAAAAAAATATGTTTACAATAGAGGAAAGAGTAGAATTATTAGAAAAGGTATTAGAAAAATACGATAATGTTGAAGTTGACACTTTTTCTGGCCTATTAGTTGATTATGCAAAGGAGAAAAACTGTACTACTATGATAAGGGGATTAAGGGCTGTTTCTGATTTTGAATATGAAATGCAAATGTCTTTAGTTAACAAAAAATTAGAACCAGAAATTGAAACATTTTTTATGGTATCTAGAGGTAGCTATGCCTATCTTAGTTCTAGCATTGTAAAGGAAGTAGCGATGTTTGATGGCAATATCTCTTGTTTTGTTCCAGAAATTGTGGAAATAGCATTAAAGGAAAAAATAAAAGAGGGGGAGGAATAATACTATGGATGTATTGAAATTAATTGAGGAAATAGAAGATATATTAGAAAGTAGTTCCACAATGCCTTTTTCATCTAAAGTAGTTGTAGATGCAGATGAAATATATAGTATAATTAGTGAAATAAGATTAAGGCTCCCAGATGAGATAAAACAGGCTAATTGGATAAAGGAAGAGAGGCAAAGAATATTAGCTGAGGCTCAAAAGGAAGCAGATACCCTATTAGATGAGGTAGAACTTCGAATAGAGGAACTAATAGAAAAAGATGAAATTACAAAGGAAGCTGCAAGAAGAGCAGAGGAAATAACTACTAAGGCACAAAGTAATGCTAAGGAAATTCGACTAGGTGCATTAGAATATGCAGATAATATTTTGAAAGAAACTCAGGAGGATTTAAAAAATCTTATGGATATTTTAAATGAAAATAGGCAGGAATTAAGAGGAGGTAAATAGTTATTCCTTTGAAAACAAATTCCAAATTAATAGCATTATTAAAGAGGATATTAATAAATAAATAGTCATTAAAATGGCAAGTTTTATAGAATTTATTAAAATGACAGGCCATTCTAGAAATGTGAAATATATTTCATTGAATTCTGGCGAAAAACTTGTAGTTATTAAGTCTTTATATTTTAATTTATATAGTATTATTCCATATATAGAAGCTAAAATACCATGAAAAAATTTTGCAAAGATATAAATTTTACTATTTATATCTGTACTAGATAAAAAGGCCATTACTTGACTATGGACAGATAATCCACTCCATCCAATAAAAAAATTAATTATGGATATTTTTGTAATTAGGCTTAGGCTAGAACTAGAGATTTTTTTGCATCCTGTTGTCAATTCTATTATGCCGGCTAATAACCCTTGTAAAATCACTTTATCAATTGGGAATACATAGTAAATCAAATTTATAAATTTTGAAACAAATAAAAGTTCAATTACAACTGAATAGAATATAATAAATCCTCCTATTAAAAACAAGGAATTCATACTGTTTTTCACAGAATTTCCTAATATAAAACCAATAGGGGGATAATTTTTTTTAAAAGAAAACTTTTTTAGTAATAGGCTGATTTTAATAGGCCTTTTATTTATTTTAATCCTATTATTTTTGGATTTATAAAATCTAAATAATATACCAAGAGTTATTACAGCTAGATAATGGGGATATAATATTAATGCTGCTAATTTAATATTATTTAACATTCCCACTGTTACTGCACCAAGCATAAATAAAGGGCCAGAAGTACTAGCCAAAATTAGGGTCTTTTCTGCTTCAGTTTTTGTAATAAGATTATCTTTTCTCAAATTAGATACAATTTTGCCTCCCATAGGATAGCCAGAAATAATGCTCATAGAAAGAGGAAAGGCACTAATACCAGGTAAATTAAATATAGGCCTCATTAAAGGCTCCAGTAGACTTCCAATTATATCTATAAAACCAATGGAAATTAGTATTTCTGAAATTATAAAAAAAGGCAATAAAGATGGTAGGACTAAATTAAACCAAGTCATTAGTCCTTCCGTGGCTGCTTTTAGGGAAAGCTGTGGATTTTTTAAAATGCCCATGAGAATTAACAATATAATTAGTAAGAAAACCATATTTGCAAGATTTTTTCTCATAAGGTATCCCCCTTCTTTTTATACAATATATGGTTTAAAACCTTACTTTAATTATATTTTAATTAATTATATATATGATATATAATTAATTTTTAATATATGGACTAGTATAATAGTCCATATTCATACTGAAACTATCTATTCCTAAAAAATATAAATCAGTAGATTTTTTATCAAAGGAAATGGTTTTATCTAAATAGGGATCACTATATTTTTTATAATGGGGAAATTTTGTAATTATAGGTATATTGGATTTTTCTTTAATTTTTTTAAGTAAAAACATTCCCTTATCATTTGCCCCTAAAACCCTAATATAAGAAGGATAATGGCACATTAATTCATTAAAAGTAGTTTTATCTAATCCAGCCATAAGATGAATTAAAATCCTTTGGATTCTTGTTTTAGTATATCTTTTAGTAGAGCTTTCTTCTACTAATTCCCCTATATCTTTATATTTATAGGATTTATCTAAAATTCTATTATCTAAGCCTGTTTCTACGTCCATTATTTCTTTTAAAGGGTTTCCATTATCTATTCTCAATAAATAATGGATAATTTGGGCATAATTATCTAAGGTATTGAAATTATTATAATTATTGATATAATTAACTAGGTGGTTGTAGCTTGAATTAGTTAAATATTTTTTTGTGGCATCTATGGACTTAGAAAATAATGTCTTTCGTATAGCAGTGGCGGAAGATATTTTATTATTTAAATTGTCTTCCTTATAAGAACTACCTATTCTCTTTATGGTTATAGGTTTAATACTGCTATTTAAAATTTGTAGAGATTTTAAATATTCTATGGCTAAAATATTGTTAGACATTTTTAGAATTTCCTTAATGTCATTAGGATTTATGGAAGTCTCTTTCAAAGTATTATAATAATCTATTAGTGCATTGCTACGGGAAACTACATAGGAATTTCCCAAACTTAAATATTCTTTTAGTTTTTCTTTAAAAAATGGGGGTTCTATTACTAAAATATTGGCTATTTCCTTTAAAATATTTAAATCGCCTAATTCACTACCAAAGGATATATAATTGACAATATTTATGCTATTTAAAAGGGCTATGCCCCCAAATGCAAATAGTTCAGCAGATTGAGTGGCAAATATAAAGGGCAGTTCGATTACTAAATCTACCCCATTATCTATGGCCATTTTGGTCTTAGTCCACTTATCTACCAATGAGGGTTCTCCCCTTTGTACAAAAGAACCACTCATTAATGCAATAGAGTAGTTGGCACCTGTTATGGATTTGGAGTATTCTAAATGGTATTTATGCCCTAGATGAAAGGGATTATATTCTACTATCATGGCTAATACTTTCATAAAAATCAACTCCTCATATTTATAATAGTATTATAACATAGTTTTTTAGAATTAAAATATCGTTGATTTTTTAACGAATATATAATAGAATTATGATGACAAAAGAAAAAAATTAAATTATTAATATACAAGGAGGAGAAAAATGAATATTTTAGTTATTAATTGCGGTAGTTCTTCTTTAAAATATCAATTAATTAATATGGATAATGAGGAGGTTCTAGCCAAAGGATTGGTTGAGAGAATTGGAATAGAAGGTTCACAAGTAAAACATTCTACAACAGGGAAAGAAGAAGTAATAATAGAAGAACCTATGAAAGACCATAGAAAAGCTTTAGAATTAGTACTTAATGCTTTAATTGACCCTAATTATGGTGCCATTGTATCTATGGATGAAATAAATGCAGTAGGACATAGGGTAGTACATGGAGGAGAAAAGTTTTCATCTTCTGTTATAATTGACCATGAAGTTATGAAAGCACTACATGATAGTATAGATTTAGCACCACTTCATAATCCACCAAATATTATGGGAATTGAGGCTTGCAAAGAGTTAATGCCTAATACACCAATGGTTGCAGTATTTGATACAGCATTCCATCAAACTATACCTATGGAAAACTATATTTATCCACTTCCATATGAATTATACGAAAAGTATGGCATTAGAAAATATGGCTTCCATGGAACTTCTCATAAATATGTATCTTTAAGAGCAGCTGAAATTTTAGGTAAAGATATAAAAGATTTAAATATAATATCTTGTCATTTAGGAAATGGTGCCAGTGTTTGTGCTATCCAAGGTGGAAAATCAGTGGAAACTAGTATGGGTTTCACACCATTAGAAGGTTTAGCTATGGGAACTAGATCAGGAGACTTAGACCCAGCTATAATACCTTTTATTATGGAAAAAGAAAATTTATCTTTTGACGAAGTAAATGAATTATTTAATAAAAAATCAGGAGTTCTTGGTATTTCAGGAATCAGTAGTGACTTTAGAGACTTAGAAGAAGCAGCAGGGGCTGGAAATAAAAGAGCTCAATTAGCCTTAGATGTGTTTGCTAATAGAGTTAAAAAATACATTGGTGCATATACAGCTATTATGTGTGATGTGGATGCATTAATATTTACTGCTGGTATTGGAGAGAATTCAATTTATATTAGGGAAAAAATTTGTGAAGGACTAGAATGTATAGGTATAATGTTGGATAAGAGAAGAAATCAAGTTAGAGGAAAAGAATCTATAATTAGTAGAAATATAATTGCTACTTCTATACTAGTTATTCCTACTAATGAAGAATTAATGATTGCAAGGGATACTTTAGCATTAGTGGAGAAATAATATTTCTTGACAAATATATGCCTCCTTTATATAATAAAGTATGTAATTTCAAGAGGTGAATAAGATGGATATTAATTTAAAAAATCTCCAAGATGAGGATGTAGTAAATCTACATTTAGTTGGAGAAATAAAATTAGATTCTTTAGATATTAATGAAAGAAAGATTAAATTTATTAATCCTATTAAATATGAGGGTGATATTTATAAAGTGGGAAGAGATAAACTAGTCCATCTTAATATTTATTATAATTATGAAGAGGCCTGTGGTCGTTGCCTGGATTTATTTGAAAACAAAAGCAAGGCAGTTTTATCTGGTAGACTAATAGAAAAGCCTGAATTAGACAATGAAGATGAGGAAGATAATTTAATTTATTATAATGGGGATAAATTGAATTTAAAAGAAGAGATAATAGAGACAATTATTTTAAATCTTCCTATGAAACCTCTATGTAGTGAAAAATGTAAGGGCTTATGTCCAAAATGCGGCACAAACCTTAATGAGGGTCAATGTAATTGTGAATCCGATTATGTAGATCCACGATTTGAAAAACTTAAGGAACTCTTTCCAGAAAAATAAGGAGGTGTTTTATTTGGCAGTACCAAAGCGAAAAACTTCAAAAACTAGAAAAAATAAGAGGAGAGCTTCTTCTTATAAATTACCAAAAGTTACAGTATCTGAATGCCCACAATGCCATGAGGCTAAGCTACCTCATAGAGTATGCCCATCTTGTGGATATTATAGAAGTGAAAAAGTAGTAGATATGGACTAATTGCAGTAATAAATTGGATTAAATTTAGAAAGATAGTGGGAAAAGTCACTATCTTTTTTTCTATTAATATTGCATTTTTACATATTATATACTATATTTAATATCAATGGTTATTATATACGAGGAGGGAGTTTATGAGAATAATCCTAGACACTATGGGAGGAGATAAAGGGCCTAGTGAAATAGTTAAGGGAGCCATAGATGGAATAAAGGAATTAGGTGTAGATATAGTCCTAGTGGGGGAAGAGGATTTACTTAGAGAAGAATTATCTAAATATGAATATCCTAAAAACTCCATAGAGATAATAAATGCAAGAGAAACCATAGAAAACCATGAAGAACCAGTACTTGCCATAAGAAGAAAAAAGGATTCATCTATGGTATTAGGTTTAAAGGCCTTAGCCAATGATAAAGGGGATGGTTTTGTATCTACTGGAAGTACAGGAGCATTACTTGCAGGAGGACTATTTATAGTAAAGCGAATTGAAGGGATAGAACGGGCTGCACTGGCTTCAGTTTACCCCACCAGGAATGGCTTTTCCTTTATGTTAGATATAGGGGCTAATGTAGATTCAAAACCAGAATATTTATTACAATTTGCTACTATGGGTTCCATTTATAGTGGAAAAGTCTTAGGTATAAAATCTCCTAAAGTTGGCCTAGCCAATATAGGGGTAGAAGAGGGTAAGGGGAATACATTAGTTAGGGAATCTTATAAATTATTGCAGGATTCTAATTTAAATTTTATTGGCAATGTAGAAGTTAGGGATATTCCTGAGGGGGTTGTAGATGTAATAGTATGTGATGGTTTTATGGGAAATACTATGTTAAAATTAACAGAGGGAATGGCTATATCTATGTTTACAGCTTTAAAGGGCGTATTTACTAGTTCTTTAAAATCTAAATTAGGGGCTTTAATGTTAAAATCCCAATTAAAATCCTTTAAAAATAGTTTAGATTATAGAGAATATGGTGGAGCACCATTATTGGGTTTAAAAAAACCAGTAGTAAAAGCTCATGGAAGTTCTGATGCCCTTGCAATTAAAAATGCCCTTAGGCAGGTAAAAACTTTTTCAGAAAATAATATAATAGAAATAATTCAAAGAAATATTTAATTAAAAAATGGAGGTAAATAATATGGTATATGAAAAAATAAAAAGTATGGTATCTGAACAATTTAAGATTGATGAAAAGAATATTACAATGGAAACATCTTTTAAAGATGATTTAGGGGCTGATTCTATTGACTTAGTAGAGCTCATTATGTCTTTGGAAGATGAATTTGATTTAGAAATAGAGGATGAAGAAGTAGAAAATATAAATACTATAGAAGATGCAGTAAATTATATTAATAATATATTAGAATAAAGTTAATTTATTAGGCCTTTAAAGGCCTAATAAATTAATTAGATTGGGAGGTAATTTGGTGAAGATTTCATCTAAACGATTAGAGGATTTAGAACAAATACAATCAACTATAGATTATTCTTTTACAGATATAGAAATTTTAAATACTGCCCTAACCCATAGCTCCTATGTAAATGAAAATAAAATGAAAACCTATGAAAATAACGAAAGATTAGAATTTTTAGGTGATGTGGTTTTGAGCTTAATTGTTTCAGAATATTTATATCATCGTTTTTTTGATTTTCCAGAGGGAGATTTGACTAAGAGAAGAGTTACTGTAGTTTGTGAATCCTCTTTAGCCTTTGCCGCAAGAAAAATTAATCTAGGGGATTATTTATTACTAGGTAAGGGAGAAGAAATCACTGGTGGACGAAATAGGGATTCTATATTGGCAGATGGCTTTGAAGCTTTGCTAGGATCTATATATTTAGATGGGGGTTTAGATTCTACCAAGGGATTTTTAATAGATTCTTTTGAGGAAGAGGTAATTTATGCTATTTCAAAAGGAAGTTTATTTATTGATTATAAAACTTGTCTTCAAGAAATACTTCAAAAAGCTGCAAAATCTAAAATTGAATATATAGTAGAAAAGGAAGTAGGTCCAGATCATAACAAAAAATTCTATATGAATGTGATTGTAGAAAATAAAATCATTGGGAAGGGCATAGGCAGAAATAAAAAGGAAGCAGAGCAAATGGCTGCTAAACAGGCATTATTTAAAATGGGTGAAAAAGTTGAGTAAAAAACATTATATAATACCAATTTTTGTGCCTCATTTAGGCTGTCCCCATGATTGTATTTTCTGTAATCAAAAAAAGATTACTGGATTATCTACTAATATTAAAAAAACAGATGTAAGTACTATAATAGAGGAGCATTTGGCCACTTTTCCAAATAGGGATATTGATATAGAAGTAGCTTTTTATGGTGGAAGTTTTACAGGGATTGATAAGGATGTGCAAAGGGAATTATTATCTATCCCCTATGAATATAAGAAAAAAGGCTTAATTAACGGCATTAGGCTTTCCACACGGCCCGATTATATTGATATGGAAATATTACAATTGCTTAAGGAGTATTCTGTAGATACTATAGAATTAGGAGTTCAATCCTTAGATGAAGAAGTATTAAAAAATTCCTATAGAGGCCATACTGTGGAAGATGTCTATAGGGCCAGTAAATTAATTAAGGACTATGGCTTTAATTTAGGTTTACAAATGATGATAGGGCTTGTGGGAGATAGTAGGGAGAAATCTTTGTTTACGGCTAAAGAATTTGTAAAATTAAAGCCTTATTGTGTTAGAATATATCCTACCTTAGTAATTAAGGATACTTATTTAGAAAAGATGTATGAAAAGGGTAAATATACGCCCTTATCTATAGATGAGACTGTAGATATAGTAACAGATATATTAATTTTATTTGAATATCATAATATAGATGTAATTCGAATAGGTTTGCAGCCTACTGAAAATATTCAATTGGGAAAAGATGTAGTTAGTGGACCTTTCCACCCGTCTTTTAGGCAATTGGTAGAAACTAATATTTATAAATTAATACTTTGTAATCAATTAAATAATTATAAATTGGATGCAATTGAAAATACTATATTGTCTATTGAAACTAACGAAAAAAATATATCCAATATTGCAGGGCAAAAATCTTCTAATATAGATTATCTTCAGGATAAATTTAGATTAAAGGACATTAAAATATCCAAATCTAATTTATCCCTGGACATAATGCAAATTACCCTAGGAGAGTATAAAAAAACAATTTATAGAAAAGAAGAGATAAATAGGCTTTTATACAAAAGAGGTATATTATGATTTTAAGAGGTGTTGAATTTGCATTTAAAAAAACTTGAAATACAGGGTTTCAAATCCTTTGCAGATAAAATTGAAATAGATTTTAAAAAAGGAATTACCGCCATTGTTGGGCCTAATGGCAGTGGCAAAAGTAATATTTCTGATGCTATTCGGTGGGTATTAGGAGAACAAAGTGTTAAAACCCTAAGAGGTAATAGAATGGAAGATATTATTTTTTCTGGTACTGACAATAGGAAGGCCTTAGGCTATGCAGAGGTTAGCATAGTATTTGATAATAAAGATGGGCTAATACCTGTGGATTATCAAGAAGTGGCTATTACTAGGAGGATGTTT
Source organism: Tissierellia bacterium (assembly GCA_036720245.1). Taxonomy (GTDB): domain Bacteria; phylum Bacillota; class Clostridia; order Tissierellales; family Tepidimicrobiaceae; genus JAAZMA01. Next base: position 78,725 of record DAIMNI010000003.1, read on the forward strand.
AGATCTGGGGAATCAGAATACTATATTAATAAAAGTTCCTGCCGCCTACGAGACATTAGAGAAATGTTTATGGATACAGGTGTTGGTAAAGACGGGTATTCAATTATTGGACAAGGTAAAGTAGATGAGATTTTAAGTAGTAGGCCTGAAGATAGAAGAACTATATTTGAAGAAGCAGCAGGTATAGTAAAATATAAGACAAGAAAGGAAATGGCAGAGAAGAAACTTGAAAAAACAAATGAAAATTTAATTAGAATAGAAGATATAATAGGAGAACAAAAAAGACAATTAAACTATTTAAAGGAACAATCGGAAAAAGCTAAGACCTTTACTCGATTATCTAATGAATTAAAGGAATTAGAGGTAAATTTATTTATAAGGCAAATAGAAAAATTAGAGGAGAAACTTCAAGAAATTGAAAAAGAAAAATCTAAAATATTAATAGAAATAGATAAAATTACAAAGAATAGGGACAATATAGAAGAAAAGTTTTATTTAATGAAAAAAGAAATTGAAAGATTAGATAATTCTTTAAATGATTTACAAAAGGAAAAAATAAATCAAGTTAAGATGTCTAAATAATAAGGAATTAGGTCAAAAAACTAATGATGCCAAACTTTATAAAGAGAAGGAAAAATTTTATATTAAGGATAGGGATAGACTCCATGGTGAGGTAGAGAGTGTAGATATTAAAACCCAAGATAAATTAGAGGAAAAGGAAATTTTAGAGAAAGAAAACATCCATATAAAAGAAAAACTAGAACTATTAAAACAGAATTATGACGAAAAAAATCAGGAATTAATCAAGTTAAATGAGGGAATTTATTGGAAAGAGGAACAAATTGAAGAAGAAAAAAATCAATTAATGAATAGTAATAATTTAATTGTGGGGAAAAAAAATAAGATAAATAACTTCTCCAGCTTTGAAGAAAATATTTTAGGAAGAATTAAACAATTAGAAAAGGAAATTAATCTTAAAGAAAGTTTAATAGATAAAAATAAAAGTTTAATTAAAGAAATAGAAGACATAGAGGTTTTAAAAAGTCAGGAAATAATTAAAAAGAGTAAAGTTTTAACTCAGTTAAAAATGGAGGAGAAAAATTATAGTGACGAATTAGATAAATTATATAGGAATATAAATAAAATCAAAGTAGAATTACAAGGTAATATTTCCAATTATAATTTATTTAAAAATATGGAAGAAGATTATGAAGGATATTATAAAAGTGTAAAAAATCTAATGCTAAGATGTAAAAATAACGAGCTATTGCAGAAAAAATTAATAGGCATAGTAGTAGATTTAATAAAGGTTGAAGAAAAATATGAAAAGGCAATAGATGTGGCTTTGGGAGGCAGTTTACAAAATATAGTTACTAAAAATGAAGAAGATGCAAAATTTTTAATTGAGTATTTACGGGAAAATAAATTAGGAAGAATTACATTTTTGCCTCTTTCGACTATAAAAGGTAATCCTATAAATATTAGTAATAAGGATAGACAAGATTATAATATATTGGGATTAGCTTCAGAGCTAGTGGAATATAATCCTATATATAAAAATATTATAGAATATTTGCTTGGTAGAACCATAATTGTAGAGGATTTGAAAGATGGTGTAGTTGTGGCTAAAAGATTTGGATATAGATATAGAATTACTACTTTAGATGGAGATATAATCAATGCAGGAGGTTCTATGACTGGTGGCAGTATGCCAAGTGTAAGTGGAAATTTACTTAATAGAAGGCTAAGGCTAGAAAGCTTAAAGGAAGAAATAAATAAATTGTCTAATTCACGAAATAAAATAGAAAAACAAATTGAAGATACTAAATTTAAATTAGATGGAGTTGCTGAAAAAACAAATTTTGAAAATAATAATTTACAAAATTTAAATATTGAAATTGTAAAAATTGAAAATGAAAAAAATAAACAAGCTACAGATTTAGATAGAAATTTAGAATCTATTAAAACAAACAGTGAAGAAATTTCAAATTTAAATCATGAATTAGTAGAAATTAAAGAAAATAAATCTAATCTCTTTGAGGAAATAAAAGCATTAGAAGAGAAGGATTTATTGTTAAAGAAAAATATAGATGAATTTGTGTTTAAATTTAAAGACGAAAAAGTAGCAAAGGATAAATTTACTGAAATTGTCAATGAATTAAAATTAGAAATTAATCTTGTGGAAAACAAATTGAAGAACAATAAAGAAAAAATCGAGATAATAATAGAAGAAATGGAAAGTTTAAAAATTCTTAAAGAAAATAAAATTGTGGAAAATGAAAAAATCAAGGAAAATATTGAAAAATTAATTGAAAATGCTATTAATTTAGAAGAGACCATTGAAATCTTATCTAAAGAAGAAGGGGGAAAAAACGACAAATTAGCTGTTTTAAAAAAGGAAAAAGAGATTTTAATGAAGGAATATTATTTAGAACAGGAAAATCTTAAAAAGACAAATGAAGAATTAAATAAATTTGAAAAACTAATTAATGATTGGAATATAAAAGAAACTAAGTACAAGGTAGAATTGAATAATATTAATGGGAAATTACTTGAAAATTATGAATTAAATTACGAAGAAGCATTAGAATTATGGATGAAAATAGAAAATTTAAATCTTGCAAATACGCAAGTAAAAAAATTAAAAAATGAAATAAAAGATTTAGGGACTGTAGATTTGTCGTCTATAGAAGAATATGAAATTCAGTGTGAAAGATTTTCTTTTATTTCTAAACAATATGAGGATTTGCTTTCTGCAAAAAAAGATTTAGAAGATGTAATAATAGATATGGAAAATAAAATGGAGGAACAATTTTTATATAATTTTAATTTAATTAATATTGAATTTAATAAGGTATTTTCCATTTTATTTGATGGAGGGAAAGCTGAATTAAAATTAGAAGATGGGGATGATATCTTAAATTGTGGAATTGAAATAAATGCCCAACCTCCAGGGAAAAGGCTACAAAATTTAAATTTATTATCGGGAGGGGAAAAGTCTTTAACAGCAGTTGCATTATTATTTGCAATACTTCAGATTAAACCAACACCATTTTGCATATTAGATGAAATAGATGCAGCTTTAGATGAGGCGAATATAAATAGATATACAAATTATTTAAAGTCTCTTTCTGATGACACTCAATTTATTATAATTACCCATAGGAAAAGCACTATGGAAATGGCAGATATATTATATGGAGTAACAATGGAAGAAGAGGGAATAAGCAAAATAATTTCAATAAAACTAACAGATAATTTAGAAGAAGTTGCTAGTTAAGGAGGAAAATATGTTTAAAAATTTATTTAAATGGGGAAAAAAAGATAAAGAAGAAAATGTAAATGTAGAAGAAAATGAAATCCAAGAGGAGGAAATTATAGGAAAAAATGAAGCAGAAGATTTTGTAAAGGATTTTGAATGTATTGAAGATGAATATATAGAGGGGGAAATTATCGAAAAAGAAGTTATTGAAGAAGAATCTAATTCTAGTGAGAAAAAATCAGGTTTTTTTGATAAACTATTCCAAGGGCTAGATAAGACTAGAAAAGACTTTACAAATAAAATAGATGGCATTTTAAATTCCTACAGTAAAATCGATGAGGAACTATTTGATGATTTGGAAGAAATTTTAATTACAGCCGATGTAGGGATTAATACTACCATGGATATTATAGATAAACTAAAAATGCGAGTAAAAGAAGAAAAAATAAAAGACCCACAGGATGTAAAGGAATTATTAAAACAAGAAATTGTGGAAATTATGACCAAGGATGACAATTCTAATGCATTGGATATTAAGCCTTCTCCAGCAGTTATATTAGTTGTAGGAGTAAATGGGGTAGGAAAAACCACTACTATTGGGAAACTCGCTTATAATTTAAAAAAAGAAGGCAATAAAGTAATAATAGCTGCAGGGGATACTTTTAGGGCTGCTGCTATTGAACAGCTAGAAGAATGGGGAAATCGTGCAGGAGTAGATATTATAGCCCATAGTGAAGGGGCAGATCCTGCAGCTGTAATATATGATGGAATTCAAGCTTCAAAGGCTAGAAAGGCTGATGTATTAATATGTGATACTGCGGGACGACTTCATAATAAGAAAAATTTAATGGATGAACTAAACAAAATATTTAGAGTAGTAGAAAGGGAGTATCCAGAAGCTAAAAGGGAAGTTCTATTGGTTTTAGATGCAACTACTGGTCAAAATGCAATATCTCAAGCCAAGGTCTTTAAAGAGGTGGCTAATATTACTGGAGTTGCATTAACAAAATTAGATGGAACTGCAAAGGGTGGAGTTGTAATTGGCCTTCAATCAGAACTAAATTTACCAGTAAAATTAGTAGGAGTAGGGGAAGGGATAGAAGATTTACAGGAATTTAATCCAAGGCATTTTGTAGATGCAATTTTTAATTAAACTATTGACAAAGAAGCAAAATTATATTATTATAAATACTGTCAAGTAAAATTACTTGACAGTATTTATAGATTGGTGATAATATGATAGAAAAGATCGTTGAAATTGGTATTCTATTTGACTTTTATGGGAAATTATTAACAGATAGACAATACTTGGCTATGGAATTGTATTATATATATGATTATTCTTTAGCTGAAATAGGAGAAGAATTAAATATTAGTCGTCAGGCCGTATATGATATGGTTAAAAGATCTGAACAGAAATTATATGAATTGGAAGATACACTTAATTTGTTAAAAAAATTTAATTTAAATAAAAAAGGAATAGAAGAAATCGCCGTCGTAGTTGAAGAAATAGAGAATGAAGCTAAGAATATAGAAAACCGTAAAATAATAGAAAAAACCAAAGACCTTAAAAACTTAATTAATAAAATAATAGAAAATAGCTAGGAGGTCGGTGTTTATGGCATTTGAATCCTTGTCTGAAAAATTACAAAATGCATTGGGTAAATTGAAGGGTAAAGGCAAGTTAAATGAAAAAGATATAGATATTGCCATGAGAGAGGTAAGACTTGCCCTACTTGAAGCAGATGTAAATTTTAAAGTTGTAAAGGAATTTACAAAAAGCGTAAAGGAAAGAGCTATTGGTGCTGAGGTAATGGAAAGTTTGACTCCAGGACAGCAGGTTATAAAAATAGTAAATGAAGAATTAACTATGCTAATGGGGGAAAAAGAAGAGAAATTAAACTTTTCATCTACACCACCAACAGTTATATTAATGAGTGGTTTACAAGGAGCAGGTAAAACCACCACTACAGGAAAACTAGCCTATAATTTAAAAAAACAAAATAAAAGGCCACTATTGGTTGCATGTGATGTTTATAGGCCTGCGGCTATTAAACAATTAGAAGTAGTAGGAGAAAGAGCCGGGGTTCCAGTCTTTTCAATGGGAGACAAAAACAATCCAGTAGATATTGCTAAGGCTTCTATAGAATATGGAAAGAGAAATGGTAATGATGTAATTATTATAGATACTGCTGGTAGACTTCATATAGATGAAAAATTGATGGAAGAACTTAAAAATATTCATGCTGCAGTAAATCCAGAAGAAGTTCTATTGGTGGTAGATGCCATGACAGGTCAAGATGCTGTAAATGCAGCTAAAACCTTTAATGAAGCATTAGAAATCACAGGAGTAATATTGACTAAATTAGACGGAGATGCCAGAGGTGGAGCAGCATTATCCATTAGAGCTGTAACAGGCAAACCTATAAAATTTGTAGGAATGGGAGAAAAACTAGATCAATTAGAACCATTTCATCCCGATAGAATGGCCTCTAGAATTTTAGGGATGGGAGATGTGCTTACTTTAATCGAAAAAACCCAATCTTCCTTTGATGAAAAAAAGGCAATAGAATTAGAAAAGAAAATTCGTTCTCAACAATTTACTTTAGATGATTTTCTAGATCAATTAGAAGAGATGAAAAACTTAGGACCTTTAGATGAACTAATGGGAATGATTCCTGGCATGAATAATAAGGCTTTAAAAGGTTTAAGTGTAGATGATAAAGAAATAGTTAAGATTCAGGCAATAATACAGTCTATGACCCCTAGGGAAAGAGAAAACTCTAGTATAATAGATAGTAAAAGAAGAAAGAGAATTGCTAAAGGTAGTGGAACTACTGTACAGGATGTAAACAAATTATTAAAACAATTTAGGGAAACACAAAAGATGATGAAGAGATTTACTGATATTGAAAAGACCATGAAGAAAAAAGGGAAATTTGGAATGCCCTTTTTCTAATAAATACTTTTTAATGGGAGGTGAAAAAATGGCAGTAAAAATAAGATTAAAGAGAATAGGTGCTAAGAAAAATCCTTTCTATAGAATAATAGTTGCTGATTCTCGTTCTCCAAGAGATGGGAGATTTATTGAAGAAATTGGTTATTATAATCCATTAACTGAACCAAAAACAGTTAAAATAGATAATGAAAAGGCTGCTAGATGGTTAAAAAATGGTGCTAAGCCAACTGATACTGTTGACAGATTGTTTAGAGAAAATGATATTTATACTAAACTAAATGAAACTAGTGTAGAAGAATAATTTCTAGGAGGTGCTATAAATGGGAGAGTTAGTAGAGACAATAGCAAAAGCACTTGTAGATAATCCAGATCAAGTAAAAGTCAACGAGATTGAAGGAACCCAATCCATTATTATTGAATTAAAAGTTGCAGAAGAAGATATGGGAAAAGTAATAGGCAAGCAAGGTAGAATTGCCAAGGCTATTA
>DAIMNI010000121.1:0-3027 GCA_036720245.1 Tissierellia bacterium
CCTTATGTTATCATATATATAAGGAATAAACTTTGCCAAAGGGCTTTTATGCCTTTTCAAATTAACATTATTAATTACTTAGGGGGGTAAATTTATGAAGTTTTCAGAAAGAATTATAGCAATGCAACAATCACCTATTAGAAAACTAGTTCCTTATGCAGATAAGGCGAAAGAGAGGGGGAAAAAGGTTTATCATTTAAATATTGGCCAACCAGATATAGAAACTCCAAAGGAATTTCTTGAAGCAATACATGATTTTGATAAAAAGGTAATTTCCTATGCTCATTCTCAAGGTATTAAAGAATTAATTGATTCCCTAGTTGAATATTACAAAAAACATGATATTTATTTTGAAAATGACGAAATACTTATAACAAATGGGGGTTCTGAAGCATTAATTTTTTCATTAATTGCAACTTGTGATCATGAAGATGAAGTACTGGTACCAGAGCCTTTTTATACAAATTATAACGGATTTAGCAATATGACAGGTGTAAATGTTGTACCCATTACCACAAAGGCGGAAAACGGTTTCCACTTGCCAGAAAAGAGTGAAATCACTAAATTAATTACAGATAAAACAAAAGCCATATTACTTTCTAATCCAGGGAATCCAACAGGTACAGTTTATACTAAAGAAGAAATTTACATGCTAAAAGATATTGCTTTAGAATATGATTTATTTATTATTGCCGATGAGGTATATAAAGAGTTTGTTTTTGATGGTCAAGAATTTATGAGTTTTGCACATTTAGATGAAATTCAAGATAGAGTAATCTTAACAGATAGTATTTCTAAAAGATATAGCGCATGTGGTGCTCGAATTGGCTCAATAGCATCTAAAAATAAAGATTTAATGAAAGAGGTACTGAAATTAGCACAAGGCAGATTATGTGTAGCAACTATAGAACAAGTTGGGGCAGCAAATCTAATTAATACTCCAGATAGCTATATTGAAGAAGTAAAAGCAGAATATTGGAAGAGAAGAGATATAGTTTATAATGCCCTTCAAAAAATAGATGGAGTAGTTTGTGAAAAACCTCATGGCGCTTTTTATTTAATAGCAAAACTACCTATAGATAATGCTGAAGACTTTGTAGTTTGGTTATTAGAAGAATTTGAATTTAATAACGAAACAGTAATGATGGCACCAGCTGAAGGATTCTATGCTACTGAAGGTCTTGGCAAAGATGAAGTAAGAATATCATATTGTATAAATGCTGATGATCTAGAAAAAGCAATGAATATTCTAAATGAAGCCTTAAAAGTTTATCCAGGTAGAATATAATATAATTATAAGTATAATAAATAGCCTATTAATAGGCTATTTATTATACTATATCACTTTTTCTTTTTGAATATTTTTTGAAAAAGGCCCTCATTATATTCCTGTCTTTTAACCCTTTCCTTTAATTCTGCCACCTCATAAGATTTCTCTTTAACCTTCATTTTGAGTTTCGCATTTTCACAAATTAATACATCTCTTTCCTTGCTAGTTAATTCTTCCCTTAAAGCAATTATTTCATCCCTTAATTCCTCAATAACTTTTGTGTTATTTCCATAGTTATTATCAATTATCTTTGTCAATTCACCAATAAAATCTTCCTGAAGATTTAAACTAATTTCCTTAGCTAAATGGGTTGTATCCATAGATTCTACTGAAGATTCTACTGATTGAAACAATGTTAATGCTGTTTCATCATCTGGATCTAATAATATTTCAGGTGATTTTATAATTAATTTAATTTGTTTATTGCTAAAACCCTTATCTTGTAAGGATTTTATATACTGAAATAGCTCTATTTCCTTATAAGTATAAGATCTATGATTAGATTCATTTCTTGGAATCTCTAATTCAAACTCCTTTTCATAATATCTAAGTACATGAGGAGGATAGCTTGTAAATTCAGCTACTTCAGAAATAGTATATCCCTTATCCGTATCCAACATAAGATTACCCCCTTAAAATAACCTTATATTAATATTCTAAAATAGTTTCAAAATTCCTTCATAATATAAAAAATTTTATATACCATATTTCTATGTATTATATTAAACTTCGCCATTTAAAACTAAAAAGGCTGAGTATCTCAGCCTTTTAGAACTTAAATTTCTAAATTGTCTTCCAATAATTTAGTCAATAATTTAATAGAATTTATTATATCATTTTTAGATGCCATTTCTGTTGTAGAATGTACATATCTAGTTGGTACGGATATAGCCCCGGTTATTACTCCTTCCCTAGTAAGATGAATTGCACCTGAATCTGTACCACCATATTCTAATACCTCCATTTGATAAGGAATATTATTTTCTCTTGCAGTGTCCACCATTAATTTCTTTAGTTTAGGATGAGTTAAAATTGAATTGTCCTTTACCTTTATAGCTGTGCCCTTATCTAAACCTACAGCAAAAGGTTTAGACTTTGGCGTATCTCCACTTCCTGTAACATCCAAAGCTATGCCTATATCAGGGTTAATCCTATATGCTGATGTTTTTGCACCTCTTAATCCTACTTCCTCCTGAACAGTAAAAGCAAAATACAAATCATGTTTTGGATTTTTAATTTCTTTAATAGTTTCAATAGCTATATAACACCCAACCCTATCATCTAAATATGGTGTAAATATTACATTATCATTTTCTTCATATTCCGATTTATATATACAAACATCTCCTATGTTTACATATTGTTCTGCCTCTTCCTTTGAATTTACTCCTATATCTATAAACATATTGGATAATTTGGTTTTAGAAATATCCTCAAGAGGCTCTTTAGATATAATACCTATAGTTCCATTTTTAAATCTAACTTTTTGACTTAGAGAAATAAATGGAGATATTCCACCAATATTTGTAAATCTTAAAAAGCCATTTTCATCTATATGATTTACCATTAGGCCAATTTGGTCCATATGAGATGCAATCATTACTTTTTTGCCATTACCTTTTTTTCTAGCAATTAAATTTCCCATAGCATCCACAATGATCTCATCTACATAATCCTTAATTTCTTCTTCTATATAT
>DAIMNI010000122.1:0-3009 GCA_036720245.1 Tissierellia bacterium
CATTAATTTTTGTGCCTTGAGCACAGCGAAAGGAATGACAGTTAATATGAATATTTTTATTGGAGGGGCATGGCCATATGCCAATGGTTCATTGCATATAGGACATATAGCAGCATTATTACCAGGTGATGTAATAGCAAGATATTTTAGGGCAAAAGGGGAGGACGTATTATATGTATCGGGAAGTGATTGCCATGGGACACCTATATCAATAAGGTCTAAACAAGAGAATATAAGCCCAAAGGAAATCGCTGATAGATATCATAATGAATTTAAGTATTGCTTTGATAAACTAGGATTTTCTTATGATAAATATTCTAGAACAGATGATGAATATCACAAGAAAGAGGTTCAGAATATCATTAAGACATTATATAATAATGAATTAATATATGAAAAAGAAGTAGAACAGCTTTTTTGTGAAAAATGCAGTCAATTTTTAGCAGATAGATTTGTTGAAGGTATTTGTCCTGTGTGTAAAAATATTGCTAGAGGAGATCAATGTGATGCTTGTTCTACTATTCTAGATCCCCTTGAACTTAAAGATAGAAAATGCAAAATTTGTGGTAGTGAACCAGTCGTTAAAAATATAAAACAGCTGTTTTTTAGATTATCTAAATTTGAAGAAGAACTACGAGCTCACCTAGAAAAAAGCAAAGGGAATTGGAGAATAAATGCAGTTAATAATTCAGAAAGATATTTAGATGAAGGACTACAGGATAAAGCGATATCAAGAGATCTTCCGTGGGGAATAGATATACCTATTGAAGGATATGAGGATAAAAAGGTATATGTATGGATAGATGCAATACTAGGGTATTTAACGTTAAGTAAAAAATGGGCTTTAGAAAATAATAGGGATTGGAGAGAGTTTTGGGATAGTAAAACTGTATCTTATTATGTTCATGGAAAAGATAATATACCATTTCATACCATAATCTTACCAGCATTATTAAAAGGCTCTGGAGTTGACAAGTTTCCAGATAAGGTGATTTCCAGTGAATATGTTACATTAGAAGGAAAGAAAATATCCACTAGTAATAATTGGGCAGTGTGGATTCCAGATATAATTGAAAAATATAATATTGATTCATTAAGATATTTTCTTATAGCAAATGGTCCAGAAAAAAGAGATACAGATTTTTCATGGAGAGAATTTATCAATAAAAACAATGGCGAATTATTAGGTGTGTACGGCAATTTAGTAAATAGGACCCTAGTATTTGTCAAAAAATATTTTGGGGGCAAAATACCAGAAGGGGAAGTAGAATCTCATATAGATGAAAAAATTAAGTTTTTATATGATGAAGCTGGTAGACTTATTGAAAAGGGAAATTTAAAGTCGGCTATAGATGAAATTTTTGATTTCATAAGAAGTATAAATAAATATTTTGATGAAAAAGCTCCTTGGATTACAATAAATATAGATAAAGTAGAGTGTGCAAATACTATATATAATTGTTTAACAGCTATAATAAACATAGCTAATTTATTACAGCCATTTTTACCTTTTTCATCGGCTAAAATTAAAACTTGGTTAAACTGTGATATAGAAATTTGGAGGTATATTGATTTAAAGGTGGGAACTTCAATAGAAGAAATTGATATTTTATTTGAGAGGCTAGACAAAAAAATAATAGAGGAGGAATTAAGTAAATTAAGAGATAATCATTAAAGGTCATAAAGTTTGTGTTTGATAGGGTGAAAAAATGCGTAGTGAAGAGGAGATGCCCGATTTAATATTAGATGCTGAAGACGTAGGGACACTCTTCATCTGTCTTGCAAAAAAGACAGATGAAACGTCCCTACGTCTTCCTACGTCTTCTCATTCATGAGACTAAGTTTTTCTTTTCTAGTTAACTGCTTTATTTGCCATTCTCTTTTTTGTGCATCAATTTTATTATCATAGGTTTCTAAATATGCTAGTTTAACAGGTAGCCTAGCCCTAGTATATTTAGAGGCTTTGCCTTCATTATGGACTTTTATTCTATTATTTATATCTACAGTCCAACCAGTGTATAAAGTTTTATCAGCACATTCTAATATATATACATAGCACATTTATATCACCATTTATTTTATTAATTCCTTTAACACCTTAGAAACACATTCATAGGAGTAGCCCCTTCTTTGAAGGAAACCTCCTAGTTTTCTGTAGATAGCATTTCTATCATCATTCTTATAAGAAGGCAGCTTTTTCTTTGCTAATTCTAAGGCTCTGTTGTATTCGTTATCATCCTCATCTAGAACTTTTTCAATTATTTCTTTAGAAATGCCTTTTTTATATAATTCATATTTAATCCTTTGAGGGCCTTGCTTATTTAGGTTTATTTTATCTTTAGCAAAAGATTTAGCGAATTCTAAATCATCTACTAGGTCATAGCTTTTCAAATAAACTAAAGTATTTTCAATGAATTTATCCTCAAAGCCTTTTTCGGCCAATTTATCTATAATTTCTTTTTTGGACCTTTGGCGATAGGTAAGAAATTTTAAGGCACAGTTATTGGCCTTAGACTGCTCTTCTTCCATTAAAACTTTATCAATATATTCCTTATCTATATTCATATCTTCGGTTAAGCCATATTTATACTGAATTTCTTTCATTAGACCAAAGGCAAATTCACCATCTAAATATATATTAACCCTCTCTTCATTTCTTTGAGGTTCTATTTTTGTAATTATCATTTTACCACCTCTTTATGTTTCCATTACTTTTCTAATATATCTAGCAGTTCTTTCTAATATATTTATCGTAGTTATATCTTCAAGCTTGGTATCAAAGGAATGCCCGCCTCTTTTATGGACTAAAAATGTATATTTAATTTTAAACTCCTTTAGTTTTTTAGCAAATGCCACAGAGGATTTAAAAGGTACAGTAGTGTCCAATTTTCCATGGGCTATTAGACAGGGAATCATGTTTTCACTAACCCAGTTAATAGGTGAATAATAATCATATATTTTCTCTTTTTCTACAGGGCTTCCTTTTAAAGTTTGTTTAGTTGCAAATTT
>DAIMNI010000032.1:0-19374 GCA_036720245.1 Tissierellia bacterium
GATTTCTTTTGTTTTATTTAAAAAATTGTTCTTGACATATTACCAGATAGCTTCCTATTACACCTGATATATGTTTTCAATCTTATTTGTTAATACATCTATTAATCTATAGTTTTCCTTAAGCTCTTTTAATTTAAATTCTAATTGCTTATTGGTTATCTTTAAAACTTCGCCATAGGTGTTACTCATAATAACCTCATCTTCCCCAAATTCCTTTACCTGCTCCTCCCAATATTCTATGTCTTCTTTGATTTGTTCTATATCTTTTTCTATATACATATTTAGTGATTGAAGCTTATAGATCATTATTGATATATCTGAACCTTTCATTTAAATCTCCCCTTTCTTATTATTTTATGAGGCTATGAATTTGTCCTATGCTATAGATATTTGACTTCCTTTATCTTTACTTATGATATAATTTTCTTGAGCCTACCAAATAACTTATGAGGTGATAACAATAGCTAGAAAAAGAGTTTCTGTTACTCAAGAAAACGATACTGGTAGAAATACAAGATTTAAGGATAATTACAATGGTAGATCAATGACTACTAAACAGTTCGTAAATGAAATTAAAGCTGGTAACTATCCCAATCATCATGTTAGAAACATAAATGGCGTGGATACCCCTGTTTCTAACCCTGATAAAACCAAAAATAATAATTTAGGTTAAAACTATTTACTATTTGGTAGGCTCTAATATCACCTTGTAACCTTCATATTCCACGATCTCCTTATCAGTAATTATTGCAATAACCTCACTATCTGAATTTGTAATAATTATGCTTTCAAGTTCTTTGTCCCCAACTTCCATCCCCTGCACCTCCTTCAAATTATTTATATAAGATTATTATGCTGTCCTATCATCCAATAACTCTGCCACTGGTGCTCCTAAGGCTTTGGCTATTCTTTTTATTTCTTCCACATTTGGAATGCTTTTTGAATTCTCCCAATCTGATATTGTAGTCTGTGGAATTAATGATTTTTTGCCAAGTTCTGTTTGGCTCATTTTATGTTCAAGTCTTAAAGCCCTAATCCTATCTCCTAATTGCATTATCTTTCCTCCTATCCTTAACGGTGTATCGTTATTTTTAATTATATATTATAGTTTCGGAATTGTCAACGATATATCGTTAATACTTTATAAGCTTTTTTGATATAATTTATTTACCGATTGACCGTTACTATATTAAGGTGGTGCTAATCTTGACTATTGCTAATGCTACTGCTCAAAGAATATTAGATTTATGCCAAGAAAATAATATTAGTATAAATAAACTTGCTAACCTATCAGGGATTACTCAGTCAACTTTAAATAGCATTGTTAATGGAGAGAGTAAAAATCCCCAACTTAAAACTGTCGTAAAAATTTGTTACGGCTTAGACATATCTTTAAAGACATTCTTTGATAGCTATATCTTTGATAACATAGATGCTTTCTAAATATATCTAAGGAGTGTGATTTAATGGCTAAATATCTATGGGACTTAAATCTTGATGAAATCCCTTTGAGTTGGGAAAATGTCTATCAAGATGCTTTGGCCAATTATCCAGATGGAGAATTAATTCCATCTGATGAATCTTGGGATGACATTCAAAGAAATTACTTTTTCCATTCAGTAAAATATAGACAACTAATAATTGAAACTTTTAATAAATATAAAACTAATGCAATTGAACTAATGGGCAAAAAACACTCTTTAGATTTTAAAGATTTTATTAACCAAATTATAAAAACAGATGTTATACTTTATAATCTTCTATTTGATTGGATTTGTGATGAAGATTCTTTTGACATAAGTAGTTTTAATCCAAACAATTTTTATAACAATATAGTAAATTATGAATTTTATTTTAAAGATAACTCTGATCTTAATGGCTTTGAACAAATTGAAAGTCTAAAATTAATCAATTTTATTTGTTATAAAAAGCCCATTATTTTCTAAGGTTAATTCAATAAAACTTATTGCTTTGAAAAAATCAACATCTGCTGGAAGTCCTTTTTTAAGCCTTATTGCAGTATTTTTTCCTACACCTAGGTTTTCAGTCATGGTCTGTATATACATTTTTTCTAGGGCTTCCTGTACTGCCTTTTTTAAATCCTCACCCATCCCCTGCACCTCCTTCGAATTATTTATATAAAATTATGCTATGTGGTCATCATTTGTTTCCAGTGTGGAAACCTCATCATCAAAAAAAATATCTTCTATAGGCATATCTAAATATTTAGATATTAAATTAGCTTCTTCAAGTGAAAACTTGATTAATCCACTTTCTTTTTTGTAATATGCAGCTTTTGTTTTAAGTCCTATAACTTTTGCCATATCTAACGCTGATATATTTCTTTGGTTTCTAAGCTCCCTTAAATTTTCATACATACTTTTACCTCCTTTGTTTCCATTTTAGCAACCTTATAAATACATTATAATATCTATTATGGAAACTGTCAACCCCTTTATAAAATAAATATCCATTTTAGCATATCTATTTATTTTCCATTATGGATATTGTATAATTAAACTAATTCATCCTGTAGAAAGCGGTGATAATATTGAGAATAAGAGACTTGAGAAATGAATTTGGATTAACCCAAGAAGAGCTTGGGAAAAAAATAGGACAAACAAAATCTAATATTTCCAAATATGAAACTGGTTCATTAGAGCCAGGAATAGATACACTTAGAGAACTAGCCAAAATATTTAATGTCTCTTTGGACTATTTAATGGGAGAATCTGATATAAGAAACCCATATGTAGAAATGTCCATTAAGGAAGAGTACAAAGATGAAATTAAGGCTTTGGATAAATTTAGACAAATAATGATTGATAAAGGATTTGACTATGAGAATAAGACGTGCCAAGAGCTAGCTGATATAGTAGCTAAACATATTAAAATACAGGAACTATTAAATGATAGCAATAGTAAAAGCAATTAACCATAAGTTAACTGCTTTTACTCCTTACAATTTTAGCCTCCTCATTCGCTATAGACACTAGCAATTGTTTTATCTCTTTGTTAGTTTTATTCTCAAATGCTTTTTGTATTATATTTAAATTTTTTATGTAGCCTATATCCTTCACCACTACATGCCCCCTTTATGAATTATTACAGTGGCGAACGTATGTTTAAGACTATTATAACAAACATCTGTTCTAATTGCAATACATATTTTTATTAGTTCGCCATTTTATAAGCAATACTTTTGTCTTGCATGATTATTTAAATATTTTTTAAGACTTAGCGGTGGAAATTAAAAGCACTGCCAATTAGGCAATGCTTTCTATATAACAGGGTGAAGAAATATGCTGAACTTATAGGAAACTATAAGAACTAGGGGATAAAAAGCCCCTAAGATAACAATATTGAATTTAGGTAAAGTGTCTGATATAACTCAACGACTAGCAAATAGTCCAGCTGTTAAAATAGCTGAAAATTTCAATGCACAAGAACAAAGATTTAATGAACTATTCAACCCAACTAGAGGAGTGATTGACTCAATAAGAAAACAAGAAGAAACCATAGGTAAGTAAAATTGCCCCTATATTGAGTAATCTTTATAGTGCATCGGGTAAATTCATAGAAACCCCTAACGTAAAGCCGAGGGCAACTATGAGCCAAGCTAGAAGAATTCATATCAAAGTATTCTAGAAGGTGCAACGCATAGGCAGTGCGGAGTGATACCAATAACCTGCCCACGAACACCCGGCACCCTGTTATATATGTATATTATATCATATTATTGAATAATTATTAATACATTGGAGGTAAAATTATGAATAATGAAGATAAAATTTATGATTTATTAGAAAAAGTATATATCGAGTTACAAGATACTAAAAAAGAATTAGGCGAAGTTAAAGAAAATCAAATTTCAATGCAGGGTAAGCTTAATAATCTGGATAAGAAAGTAGATACTAACCATAGCAAAACTATAGATAATTTTAATGAGATTAAAGACCAAATTCACGAACTAGATACTAAAAATACTGCTAATCATATTGCTACAAATACTAGGTTAGATAAAGTATCAGATGACTTGGAGTTTCTTACTCATAAAGAATTTCAAGCTGAAAAAGAAATTTTTAGACTTAAGAAAAAAATTGTTAAATAGACTATATAAAAAATATAAAGATAGGAGGCAACCTTATGGATAGTAATGATAAAATTTATGACCTATTAGAAAAGGTTTATATTGAGTTACAGGAAACTAGGGGAGAATTAAAAGATTTTAAAGAGGAAGCTAATGCTAGATTTAATAAGGTAGATGACAAGTTTAATGAGGTAGATACTAGATTTAGTGGTTTAGAAAACGAGCTAAAAGATTTTAGAAAAGAAACTAATACTAGATTTGACACTTTAGAAAATAAAATAGATGATATTGAGGTCCATAATGCTGATAGGCATGTTACTATTAATGGGGATTTGAGAAAAATTAAGGCTGGATTATCTAAGATAGAAATAGTTACTGCTGATAATTGGGGGGATATTGCAAGGCTTAAGGCTAGAAAGAGAACAAGATAGGCTAATTATTCCATTCCAGTTTTATATATGAATTAAATGGAAAGGGGGCTAAGTAAATGTCTACTCATTTAAATCCGCAAATAGAATCTAAAAATCTTTTAAGGCTAACTACAGTGTTATATGTAGATTCAGCAGTGGCATATAACTTTAACCAAGAAACAGTAATTACAAAAACTATAGAATCCATATTTATAGGTAACCATAATAGTGAACTATCAGCTAATGATATTTCTACAATAATAAAAGAAGATTATAAAATGAATTTTGAACCAGAAACTATTGTTTCTTTAGTTTCAAAATCTAGTAATTTTAATTCAGAAAGGCTATTAGATTATTCGCATGACCATAAAAAATACATACTCTTTAACCTCAATAATGATTATTTCTTTAACCTTTGTCGGAGTGCGAAGCCTAATTACCTAGATACAATTATTAGGCAGCTGTATAAGGAAAATAGGCTTAACCCATTTTTTAAAGGACATAATTTCAAATCCATTGAATCTATTATATATAAATTTTTATATAATGTCTTTGCTAAAAATTTTAGTAATTTTAGCTATCTTATATCTGAAACCGATGCACTGGATAATAAATTTTTAAAAACACTATCACAGACATCTATGAAAGATGTTGTTAATAAGGATGAAATTTTTATAGTTAACTCTTTTTTAGATTATGAGGATCCTCATAAAAATAAAATCATTTTCGATATTGCTACTTTAGCATTTGAATATTGTGCCACAATAGGAGTTGCTGATAAAAATTTAATTAACAATATTGAATATCTGAATAAAAACTTTTATTTAGATACAAACATTTTGTATAGAGTGCTAGGGATAAATGGATATGACAGGATGAATAAGACAAAAGTATTTATAAATAAATGTATAGAAAGTGGCCAAGATCTTTTTATAACTGATGCTACTTTGAAAGAGTTCCAAGAAAGCATCAACTATAACTGTGGGCTTTTAGATATGTATTCTCCTAATGCTAATCTTGAAACATACGACACCATTGGGAATGATGAAATGACCAGACATTATTTTGAATTAAAAAAGAAGCTAAACATTTCCTCCCAACAATATAAAGCCAATATTCTGAGAGAACTTGATGAATTTATCAATGAAAACAATGTGCGTATTGTAAAAACAATAAAGCTAAACATTGAAAGCCATAAGTCCATTATAAACGGGTTTGCATCTAGCTTAAGGGATTTTACTAGTAAATCTGAGAATCCAAAGTCTAAAACTAGGGCTATGCATGATGCATGGGTTTTTTATTACTTATATATCCAGAATTCAGATGATTGCCAATTAAAACATGATTATAAATATAAGATGATTACCACTGATGAACAACTAATTAATTGGGAAAAAGATTTGCCAAATTCCTATAAAAATATATGCATTAAGCCTTCAGATTGGTTAAGCTTTTTGCTTAGATATATCTCAACTACAGATGATGATTTTGAGAGTTTCGTTAGTTTTTTAAAGCTTAATTATCATCGTGAATCTTATTTTGATGGACAAACAATAGCTATAATAGTTAATGAAGCTACTAAACATAATGCCCACATTGAAGCTCAAAAAGAAATAATAAATTTCTCCTTAGCAAATAGTTATGATGAAATTCAAAAACTACAAGATTCAAGGGATTATAGTGCGATTGCTAAAGTTATAGAAAATGATACAATAAAATATATGGAACAAAATCACCAGAATGAAATAGGGCAGTTAAATAAAGAGCTTGCTGAAAGTACTAACCAAACTGAAAGGATTATTGATGAGAAAGATCGGTTAGAAAAAGAAAATGAGGATTATAGGCTTAGATTAGATAAATCTGAAAAAGACAAGACTATACTTATCTATAATGATTTGAAAAAAACAACTAATAGCCTATTGAAAGATCTAGTAATTAAATGGGTGATATTTTTAATTATATCTATTGGGCTAGTTTTAATGCCAAAGAAAACTATTCTGAGGCACTTAAATTTTGAACTTCCCCAGACAATCTTAGCCACATTGCTAACACATATTGTATTAAGTGCTTTAAGTGGTATGTTTGCAAAAATAAAAGAAATCAATATCCCAACTTATAGTAGTTATAAAAAAGCAAAAAAACAGTATGAAGACTATAAACGAGATAATAATCTATAATTAACTATTGTCGGAATGTTTTAGTTTTAAAATATCTTCTTTTAAAAGTTCAATCTCTATATATAGTTTATAAACATAGCCTATTGTGGCAAAAAGTAATAATATTATTATACTTAATGTTAAATTTATTGTTGAAAATACCATAAGATTCACCTCCAAAATATATCCACTAATGCTATTATAGCATAGTCTTTATTATTAATTATGATTATTGCCATGAAAAAAGAACTTAAACCTTATAATTATAATGTAATAACAATTTAACTTAATCTAGGAGTGATCCAATGAAAATAGCAATATACTCCCGAAAATCCAAATTCACCGGCAAAGGTGATTCCATAAAAAATCAAATACAATTATGCAAAGAATACATATACAAAAATTTCAACTCCACTGATGAAGATATAATCATCTATGAAGATGAAGGCTTTTCAGGTGGTACTACTGATAGGCCACAGTTTAAACTTATGATGAAAGATGCTAAGGCTAAGAAATTTGATGTATTAGTATGCTATAGATTGGATAGAATTAGTAGAAATATAGCAGATTTCTCCAATCTCATAGAAGATCTACAGGAGAATGATATAGCCTTTGTATCTATTAGGGAGCAATTTGATACTTCTACTCCCATGGGAAGGGCCATGATGTATATAGCTAGTGTATTCGCCCAACTAGAAAGAGAAACTATTGCAGAAAGAATTAGGGATAATATGCTGCAATTGGCCAAGACTGGCAGGTGGCTTGGTGGTATTACTCCTACTGGGTTTGATTCTGAGGAAGTTATATACATAGATCCTAATGGTAAAGAAAGAAAAATATTTAAACTTACACCTATAGCTAATGAAATAAAAGTTGTTAAACTAATATATAAAAAATTCTTAGAATTAGACTCATTAACTCAACTAGAAACATTTTGTATACAGAATAATATTAAAACCAAAAATGGCAATGATTATACTAGATTTACTTTAAGATCCATTTTAACTAATCCTGTATATGCTATGGCCGATAAGGATACATATAATTACTTCATTGATAATGATTATGAAATATATGCCAATTTAAATCAATTTATAGGTAAAAAAGGTATTATGGCATATAATAAGACTATTCAAAAGAAAAACACTACTAATAAGCTTAGAGATAACTCAGAATGGATTATAGCAGTAGGAAAACATCCTGGAATAATAAAAGGTAGTGATTGGGTGAAGGTGCAAAATATGATAGAAAGAAATAAATCTAAAACCTTTAGAAAAGTTAAAAATTCAGAATCCCTTTTATCTGGAATATTAAGATGTGATAATTGTGGCAGTTTTATGAGGCCTAAAATGGGACGTGTTAATAAGGATGGGGTCCAGGCATTTTATTATATTTGTGAATTAAAAGAAAAGAGTAAAAGAGAAAAATGTGATATTAAAAATATAAAGGGTAATGATCTAGACCAACTTGTTATAGATGAGATTAAAAAACTATCCTATGAAGGCTCTAGCCTTTCAAATAAGATAGATAATGATAGGATTAATATAACTAGTACCCAAAGTAGTTTAAAGGCTGAAATAGGCGAAATAAAGGCTAGCATAGATAATAATGATAAAGCTATAGCTAATTTAGTAAATTCTTTATCAGAAGGCCCAGAGTCTAATGCTACTAAATATATAATAGGTCAAATAGATGAATTGGATAAGGAAAATGCAAAATTAAAAGAAAGGCTACTGAGTTTACAAGAAAAAGCAGATGCTAGTTCTTTAAAGAAAGATGATATAGATTTAATGGATGATATTATGACTAAATTTGCTAGTATGATAGATGATGCAGATGTAATAGGCAAAAGAAACTTAATTCGTTCTATAGTAGATAAAATTACCTGGGATGGAGAGGATATAGACATTATTATGTTTGGGGCTGATTCTAGAAAAAAGTAGGGGAAATGTTTCCAGAGTGTTACTATAGCATTTTCAATACATCTTGCAGCATAAGTTGCTAATCTTGTTCCCTTATTTATATCAAATGTAGAAATAGCCTTAATTAATCCTATTGTGCCTATGGATATTAAATCGTCAATATCCTTTCCCGTATTATTGTATTTTTTCACTATATGTGCAACTAATCTAAGATTTCTTTCCACTAGAATATTTCTTGCCCTTTCATCGCCTTCCATAAAAAGTTTTAAATAGTATTCCTCTTCTTCTTTGGTAAGAGGATTTGGAAAAGAACTGCTACTAGATATATATCCTGTAAATATTAAAAAGGGTTCCAATAAACCCCCTAAAGAAATTATAAGCTGACCTAACATAAGGAACACCCCCGCCACTATCCCATATTAAATTATATGTCTAAAGGATAGTTGTGGTGCCAGTCCTATCTATTAATCTTATAAATTTCTTTTGCTATTTTTTCAAAAATAGGTGCTGCCGTTTTTGAGCCAGATATTCCCTCTTCTGTAAATACAGTGATAATATATTTTGGGTCTTTTTCTGGAAAAAATCCTGAGAACCAGCCATGAATAGTCATTTTTCTATTAAGTGTTGCCTGGGCTGAACCAGTTTTTCCCCCTCCCCCTCCTATCTCTCTTAAATCAATGTTTTGAGCTGTTCCCTTCTTTATTACGCTAATTAAATATTCTTGACATATTTTGCAAATATCTTCTGATAATATCCTTTTATCCTCATCTTTATAGTATTTTTTAATCATATCACCATTGCTATTTGTAATGCCTTCAATTATACTTATATCCTTTTTTATTCCATTATTAGCTACAATCATCATCATATTTGTAATTTGTAAAGGTGTTGCTTCTATGCTTCCCTGTCCAATAGAAATATTACCAATGACTGGACCTTGTATTTCTGTTCCTGATGGAAGATTTCCTGCTACTTCTTCTACTAGGCCAATATTTACTTTTTCTCCAAAACCTAATCTCTTTGCCATATCTATAATTTTTTCACTTCCTAATTCCCTGCCTAATTGAATAAACACAGAATTACAGGATTTTGAAAAAGCCTCATTTAAATCTAAATAGCCATGACCATGTATATTGTTACATTTCATAGTAACATCATTAATTTCCTCATATCCTTTACAATAAAATAATCTATTTTGAAAATCCATATTTTCTTCTAAAGTAGCCAATAATACTACTACTTTAAATAAAGAACCTGGTGGATATGCCGCTTGAATAGCCTTATTATAAAGTGCCATATCTTCCCTTTTAAAATATTCATCTATATCCTCTGGATTAAAATTAGGACGACTAGCCATTGCCAATATATCTCCAGTATCTACATGGGTAACAATAACAGCGCCATTTGCTTTTTCCTCATCTAGTATATTTTCTACAATCTTTTGTATATTATAGTCTATAGTAAGTTTAACCCCATTGGGACTATTGGGATCTATTTCTTTCCCTACAGTGTATTCTCCACCCAAAATAATATTTTTTCTATCATCAGTCTCTAAAAACAAGCTGCCACTATCTACTGCACCTAATATTTCATCATAGGTTTTTTCTATTCCAGTCTCCCCTCTATTTTCCGATTTATTAATATATCCAATCACATGAGATAAAATATTTTCCTTATTATATCTATAAACTTTATTAGCAAAATAAATATCTTTATTATTTTCCATACTTAATGAATTAGGTTTTAAAGGAATAGCAACTATATTTTCTTCGCCTCTTAGATATTCTTCTAATTCCTCCCTATTTAATTCGCTATTTTTCAAAATAAAATCTTTTAAATATTTATTGTTTTCAATAGCACTTTTATATAGAAAACCAAATAAAACTTTATCTTTATTAGTCAAAGGAATTAGATTTCTATCATAAATAGTTCCCCTATTGGAATCTAATTTTATTTCCTTTCCCCTTTGTTTTAATGCTAAAAGTTTCAATTCTTCATGTTGTTTTATTTGAAACCAATAAAGTCTTCCAATTAATATGGAGAAAGCCACAAAAAAAATTAGTATCAAGTTTATAATTCTAGTATGGATAATGTTTTCTTTAAATCTTTTCATAAAAAACCTCCCTACTTTATTGTTGCCAATAAATAGGGAGCTTATTAATTATTTTTCCAATATAGAGTTTATTTTTGTAGCTATTATATCTATAGCCACCTTATTATATCCACCCTCTGGAATTATTATATCTGCATATTTTTTACTAGGTTCTACAAACTGAAGATGGGCAGGCCTTACGGTTGCCATATATTGCTCTATTACAGAATCGAGAGTCCTCCCTCTCTCCTTTATATCCCTTTCTATTCTTCTAATAACCCGTACATCCGAATCTGTATCTACAAAAATTTTAATATCACACAAGTTTCTAATATCCTCATCATTCAATATTAGAATTCCTTCTAAAATTATAATATCTTTTGGGTATACGGTTATAGTCTCCTCTTTTCTAGTATGCTTTTCAAAATCGTAAATGGGCTTTTCTATAGCCTTATTATCCAACAAATCCTTTAAATGTTCGATTAAAAGTTCATTATCAAAAGCAAAGGGATGATCATAATTAGTATTTATCCTTTCCTTAAAGGTCAAATGGCTTTGGTTTTTATAATAAGAATCCTGTTCAATAATAGCTACATTTTTATCCTGTATAGATTTTAATATTTCTTTAGATACTGTAGATTTTCCAGAACCTGTCCCACCTGTAATTCCTATAAGTATTGGCTTATTCATGTATTTAATCCTCCCTTAATTTTCTAATAATATCGTATTTCTCCACTTCTTCCCTCATTTCAATTTTAATAATTTGTTGAGGATGAGGGGCTACCTCTATTTCATTTCCTTCTTCATCCCATATTTTCTCTATTGCCTGGGAAAAATAATTTTTATTTGGGCCAAATATTTCTATGGTATCTCCTTTGAACATTCTATTTCTTTGCTCTATTGTAGCCAATTTAGTATCTTTATTATAATCTAATATTAGACCTACAAAATCATAGCCACGAATATAAGAACTAGTAGTATACACCTGATCATCTTCTGTAGGTTTTCTAAAATAAAAGCCAGTAGTAAAATCTCTATGACTTACCTTTTTTATTTCATCTAATAAACTTTCATTAAATTTATAATTTTCGGGATCTCTATAATATTCATCTATTGCCATTCTATAGGATCTAATAACTGTTGCCACATAATATGAAGATTTTACCCTACCTTCAATTTTAAAAGATTTAATTCCTGCATTGATCAATTTATCTATATGCTCTAACATACATAAATCCTTAGAATTCATTATAAAGGTACCTTTTTCGTCCTCGAAAACAGGAAAATATTCACCTGGCCTTTTTTCTTCTACTAAACGATACTTCCATCTACAAGCTTGAGCACAATCCCCCATATTTGCATCCCTACCTGTCATGTAATTGCTAAGCAAACATCTTCCAGAATAAGAAATACACATTGCTCCATGAATAAAAACTTCTATTTCCAAGTCCTTAGGAACCCTCTCTATTATTTCTTCAATTTCCTTTAAAGATAGTTCCCGGGCTAAAACAATTCTTCTAATACCTAATTCGTACCAAAACATTATGGTTTCATAATTTGTTACACTGGCCTGTGTACTTAAATGTATGGGAAGCTCTGGAGTAGTTTTCCTAATAATAGAAAAAATACCTGGATCTGATACTATTACCCCATCTATATTATTATTATATAATTCCAATACATAATCTTCTAATCCCTGTAGATCTTCATTATGTGGAATAATATTCATGGTTACATATATTTTTTTGTTTCTGCTATGAGCAAATTCTACTCCTTCTTTTATTTCCTCCATAGTAAAATTTTTAGAGGCGGTTCTAAGGCCAAAGGCCTCTCCTCCAAGATATACTGCATCAGCCCCATACATTATGGCCATTTTTAATTTTTCCAAATCTCCTGCTGGTGCTAATAATTCTATTTTTTCCAAATTCCTTGCTCCTCTCTATAACTTAGGGCTACCCCATCTCCAATAGGTATAATGGCGGACACATATCCATCTATTTCATTAATATACTCTAAATATTTTCTCAATCGTTTTACTATGGTCTTTTTCCTTCGAATTACCAATTTATCGGAAGCAACCATACCTCTAAAGAGTACATTATCCGAAACTATCAACCCACTTGGTTCTAATAAATTCATGCACATATTGAAAAATTCCAAATATTGCCCCTTAGCAGCATCTAGAAAAACAAAGTCATACTTTTCATTTAAATTAGGTAATATTTCCTGGGCTTCTCCCTCTAATATTTTAATTCTATCCTTGTATACAGTATTATTTATATTTTCTTTTGCCAATTCTATCATTTTAGGAGATCTTTCAATAGTGGTAATCCTTGCAATTTCATTGGATTCTGCCATTATAAGGGCAGAATAGCCAATAGCTGTGCCAATCTCTAATATATTTTTAGGTTGGTGGATTTTTAATAGTAGTTTTAAAAATTGAGCTACTTCTTTTTCTACTATGGGTATATGATTGTTTTCTGCATATATTTCTAAACCCCTTAAATAAGGTTTACTATTTGGTAAAATACCACGGATATAGTCTTCAATATATTCTTCATTTATATGACTCAAATTTAGATTTTCCTCCTTTGCATAAATTAATCGTGGTTCTCCACGATTAATTTAAATACTATTTATTAGGATTAGCTTCTAAATGTTCTTCATACGTTCTAGAAAAGGTATGACCACCAGTACCATCCTCTTTAGTTCTAAAATATAGATAATCAACCTCAGCTGGATTTAATGCTGCAATTATAGATTTTTCTCCTGGTGAAGCAATTGGGTAAGGAGGTAGACCTTCATGTATATAGGTATTAAAATCTGATTGTATTTGCGTATCCTTGGTAGTTAATACTTCTTTTCTTTCCCCTAATACATATTGAACTGTAGCACAAGATTGTAAAAGCATTCCTTTTTCTAATCTATTATGAAAAACTGCTGAAACTAGTTCCCTTTCTTCATCTAATTTAGCCTCTCTTTCAATAATAGAAGCTAAAGTAACTAATTCATTTAGAGATAAATCATATTTCTCCATATCCTTTATAATGTCTTTTTCATATATTTCATTAAATTGATCAAGCATTTTGTCTATAATCTCCTCTTCTGTAGCTCCCATATATATTTCATAGGTTGAAGGAAATAAAAACCCCTCTAGACCTTGGCCATCCTCAAGTTCTTGTAAAAATGAATGCTTGTCCTGAAAAAGTTTCTTATTTGAAACTAGTTCTAAAAATCTATCTTTATTTACTAGGCCTTGCTCCGATAATTTATTAGCTATTTGGCGAATTTCATAGCCCTCGGGTATAGTGAATCTTACTACCTTTTCATTTTTACCACCTTTAATTAATTCATCAATTATATCATATACATCCATACCTGTGTTTAATATATAATTACCTGCTTTTAATTTATTTCCAGCTTCCTTATTTTTAATAGCTATTTTAAATATATATTTATTTTTTATTAAACCCTTTTCAAACAATATATTTGAAATCTTGGTGCTAGTACTGCCTTCAGGTATTTCAATTGATATTTCCTTAGGATTAAATGTATTTACTGCTAAAAATTGTTTATTATAATAGGATTTGCCTATTATAATAAATAAAATTATGATTATTAGGATAATGAATTTTCCTATTTTCTTATTTTTTTTATTCTTGGCCAATTCCCCCACAAAATCTCCACCTTTAATAGATATTTATCTATTATATTATACACCAATATCCCAATACTATTCAATATCTATTGCTTCTCCAATAATTCCATTAATATCTTGTATCATTTGAGAAAATCTTGATTCTGCTTGAAAATAGCTATTTATTATGGGGTTAATTGTTAATACTTCCTCAAGTTTCCCTAGCTTTTCGATTTCTGCCTCATCAATATCTTTTCCACCCATATAGTCTATTTGTAATTGTAATACCTTCTCCTGAAAATCTTCCACCATTTCTTTATTTTTTTCGTTTTTCTCTAGTGCCTCTTTTCTTTCCATAAAGGACTTGTATTCATCTGAATCCTTTATAGCTCTTGCTAATTGATGTGCCAAATCATAAACATTATTCATAATACTACCTCCAGTTTTTTATTGTTTAAAAAAATAAAAACAAACCATTTAATACAGTATTATACCATTAATCTATAATTTTTAATAGGTATAAAAAGCCAAATAAACTAGTCTATCTATAAATAGACTAGTTTATTATATTAAACTTCCATTATAATTGGTAAAATCATAGGATTTCTTTTTATCTTTTCATATATAAAGCCACGTAGGGCATCTCTTATATTGGATTTTAAAGTAGCCCAATCTGTTATATGTTTCTTTTCACATTCTGTTAATACATCCTTTACAACAGCTCTAGCCTCTTCCATTAAATCTTCTGATTCCCTTACATAGACAAAACCTCTTGAAATAATATCTGGTCCTGCAATAACTTTTCCATCTTGCTTACTCATAGTTACCACCACTACTATTAAACCATCTTGTGAAAGATGCTTTCTATCTCTTAGTACAATATTTCCAACGTCTCCTACTCCTAATCCATCTACTAAAATATTGCCAGCTTGCACAGATTTTCCTACACTTGCAGTATTTCTAGTAAATTCAAACACAGAACCATTTTCACCTAAAAATATATTTTCTTCGTCCATTCCCAAATCTATGGCTAATTTCTCATGTCTCTTTAGATGCCTATATTCTCCATGAACTGGTATAAAATATTTTGGTTTTAATAAGGTGTGAATTAATTTTAATTCCTCTTGACAAGCATGACCAGAAACGTGTACATCCGCCAATGCTTCATATATTACCTCTGTCCCTAATTCCATTAATTTGTTTATAACTCTAGATACGGTTTTCTCATTCCCTGGTATTGGAGATGCCGATATTACTACTAAATCTCCAGGAACTAGTTCTATTTTTCTATGCTCTGAAAAAGCCATTCTAGTTAGTGCAGACATGGGTTCTCCTTGACTACCAGTAGTTAGTATTACTATTTCATTGCTTTCATATTTATCCATATCATTAATATCTATTAAAGTATCATCTTCCATTCTCAAATATCCCAAATCCCTTGCTACATTCACTGTATTAACCATGGATCTACCAGATACCACAACTTTTCTATTATAAAGTTCTGCAGCATCTATTACTTGCTGAACTCTATGAACATTAGAAGCAAAAGTAGCTACAATTATTCTTTGATTTGCTTTTAAAAATATATCATTAAAAGTATCTCCAACAGTTTTTTCTGACATAGTATAACCAGGTCTTTCTACATTTGTGCTATCTGCCATTAATACCAATACACCTTTACTACCTATTTCCGCAAACTTATGCAAATCAATTAAATTGCCATTAATAGGAGTATAGTCTATTTTAAAATCTCCTGTGTGAAACACCATTCCCACAGGTGTATTTATAGCTAGTGCAACACTATCTGGTATACTATGACTTGTTTTAATAAACTCAATACTAAATGCACCTAATTTAATAGTATCTCCTGCACTTACCTGATTTAAAGATGCATTGTTTATATTGTGTTCTTTCAATTTATTTTCCACTAATCCTAAAGTCAATTTAGTACCATATACGGGTACATTTAATCTTTTTAGTACATAAGGTAACCCTCCAATATGATCCTCATGGCCGTGGGTCAGTACTATACCTCTAATCTTTTCTTTATTTTTAAATAAATAGCTTATATCCGGTATTACTATATCAATTCCTAGCATTTCATCTTCGGGAAAACTCATTCCACAATCAATTACTAGAATATCTTCCTTATATTCTAATACAGTGATATTTTTCCCTATTTCTCCTAATCCCCCCAATGGGATTATTTTTAGTTTATTTGGCTTTCTTGCCATTTTTATCATCTCCTTTTTAAAAGTACATATGAGTAGTCCAATCTAAAAGAATAAATCCCAAAATGGGATTTATTCTTGACAGTCCGCACAGTATCCAAAAAATTTTACATTGTGGTCTACAATTTTAAAACCATTTTCCTTTTCAATTTCATTTTCCAATTTTTCTAATAAATCTAGTTTAACCTCCATAATACTTCCACATCTTAAACAAATTAAATGATGGTGATTATCTGAATTTATATTTAATTCATATCTATTATATCCATCGTCA
Source organism: Tissierellia bacterium (assembly GCA_036720245.1). GTDB lineage: Bacteria > Bacillota > Clostridia > Tissierellales > Tepidimicrobiaceae > JAAZMA01. The sequence continues at coordinate 16,813 of DAIMNI010000032.1, forward strand.
AAGTTTAATTTATATATAATATTTAAGTTTTCTAATAATTGTAATGTCCTATATACTGTTGCTATTCCTATTTCTGGATAATTTATCTTAACAATATTGTAGATTTCTTCTGGACTTAAATGGTTCTCCTGATTTTCAACTATTACATCTAATATGGCTCTTCTTTGAGTAGTTAATTTATATCCTTTTGCTTTAAATAGTTCCTTAACTTCATCCATATTAAATTCCATATCTTCACCTGCTTATATCTAAATTCCTAAATGCCAAATAAATACAATCTATTGTAGCTTTTCTTTCTGTATTTCTTCAAAAACCTCTATTACCTCTTGAAGTTCTTCCTCATCATCTATACCTAATAAAAGCATTTCACCAAAATCATCATATTCAATTCGCAATAAATAGGTTAATCCCTCAAATTCATCCATAGGAAGTAAAGCAGCATAATCCACATCATCTATTCCAAAGGTTGCCAGCACCTGAAATTCTATTTCATTTCCCATTTCATCTAATAAAACTATTTTATTATCCATAGTCTCACCCTCTATCTAAATATGTTTGTAAAATATAAGTGGCTGCTACAGTATCTATCACATTTTTCCTTTTTTTTCTACTAACATCCCCATCGATTAATATTCTTTCGGCAGCTACAGTACTTAGTCTTTCGTCCTCTAATGTAATTTCTACATTTACCCTGTTTTTTAGTTTTTCTACGAAATCTAGCACCTTTTTCCCCTGAGGTCCTATGGTATTATTCATATTTTTAGGAAATCCAATTATTATTTTATTTATATTATATTCTTCAATTATCATTTTAATTTCATTTATATCTTTTTTTATACTTTCCCGTCTTATGGTTTTTAAACCTTGGGCAGTAAGCATTAAGGGATCCGATATTGCCACTCCTATAGTTTTATCCCCTACATCAAGCCCCATTATTCTTTCCATATTTTCACCTATTCTATATTACCTTTATACAAAATTCTGGACAATTTCTTGCACAATAACCACATAGTATACAATTTTCATTAGGATGGGCTTTCCCATCTATAATTTCAATACCATTTTGTTTACAAGTATTAACACAATTGCCGCAGCCAATACAATAATCTGCAACAATTAGTTTTCTTTTCTTTTTCCTTAATTTTTCTTTCAAATCTTCTGATACATAACCATCGTTCATTAAAGAAATATTTGAATCCACTTCATTTTTAGACTGCATTCCTATAGCAAAGGAATTTATATAAGGTATGCCCTTTACGAAATTAAAAGCCTTTTCTGCCTCGCCTATTAAATGACCTCCGCCTAAGGGTTTCATTCCATATATTCCCTTGCCTAATCTATGAGCTTCCTCTATAGCATTAAGCATTTCCCCAATATTACCGTCTTGAATTCCAATTCCCTTCATATTAACTATTGGGTGAATTACCTCAATTTCATTATATTTATTAGCTCCGAGTACTCCTTCTATTCTATGAGTGGATATTCCTATAGCCCTTATTATACCTTTTTCCTTTGCTTTAAGAAAAAATTCAATGGCTTCATAATGGCCTCTAATAGTATGAATGCTTTCCTGTTCATGTAATAAAAAAATATCTATATAATCCGTATCTAATTCCTTTAAAGCTAAATTTAAACTTTTTTCCGCCAATTCTTTTGAATAGGCATAGGTTTTAGTAGCTATTACATAATCCCTTCTATCTATACCCTTTAATGCTTCTTTTATATATTTATAATTATCATATATTTCAGCAGTGTCAATAAAGTTTATTCCCTTTGTGTAGGCATATTGTATTAATTCTGCTCCCTCTTTTACACTTAAATTCGCTTGGAATGGAGTCATAGTCAATGAGCCAAAACAAAGTCTAGATACTTCTATATTAGTATTCCCTAATTTCACTTTTTCCAATTAATCCACTTCCTATTCTATAAGTCTTTACCCTTTATTAGTATAAAGTATAAAATATGTAATAGCCATAGATTAATTTTTTATTAGTAAAACAAAAAAGCAAAGTATTTAAATATATTATCTATATTAATATAGATAATATATTTAATCTCTTTTTAAATTATAAAATTAATTGCTACTTCCCTTTGACATGATTATTTCTTGTTCTTTAAATAATATTCTAAAACTTCCTCTAACAATTCGTCTCGCTCTACTTTTCTAATTATGCTTCTCGCATCATTGTGACTCGTAATATAAGTTGGATCCCCAGACAAAATGTATCCAATTATTTGATTAATAGGGTCATAGCCTTTTTCTTCCAAAGCTGTATGAACTGTAAATAATATTTCTTTAACCTCATCTGCCCTTTCCTTTGGTGGTTCAAATTTCATAGTTTCATTAAAATTATTATTCACAAAAACACCCCCTATAATAAATATACCATATTAAAGATATAATATACAATAAAGTTTCGGTACTATTTCAATTGTTTTCTAACAATATCTTCTACCATATCTAAGGCTTCCTTAACTTTATCTAAATCCTTACCTCCAGCCTGTGCCATATCTGGACGACCGCCACCACCGCCACCAGTAATTTTTGCAACATCCCTAATA
>DAIMNI010000032.1:19384-23497 GCA_036720245.1 Tissierellia bacterium
ATGCCCTTATTCAATAAATCTTTTGTTACCATAGATACAAAAGAAATTTTTCCTTTATGAACTGATGCCAATACAATAATACCAGTGCCTAATTTATTTTTAATTTCATCTCCAAGATTTCTTAAAGAATTCATATCCATATTTTCTACATTGTAAACTACTAAATTAATTCCACCCACATCTTTTTTGCCATTTAAAATTTCATCTACAATAGATAGAGCCATTTTAGATTTTAAGGATTCTATTTCTCTATCTTTTTCCTTAATTTCTTCCATTAAATCTTCTGCCTTGTTTATAATGCCTTCCCTATTAGTTTTCAAGGTATTGCTTAAACTATCTAAATCAGTTTCTATTTCATTTAGATAGTTGTAAACTTCCTCTCCTGTAATAGCCTCAATTCTCCTTACCCCAGAGGCAATACTAGATTCAGATATTATTTTAAATAAGCCTATATTACCAGTATTCTTCACATGGGTACCTCCACATAATTCCATAGAGAAGTCTCCCATTTGAACAACTCGCACCTCATTTTCATATTTGTCTTCAAAAAGGCCTATTACTCCTAAACTTTTAGACTCTTCCAAAGTAGTTTCTATAGTTTTTACATCTAAATCCTCTAATATTTTTTCATTTACTATTTTTTCAATTTCTTTTATTTCCTCTTTGCTTACAGCTTCAAAATGGGTGAAATCAAATCTTAATCTATTAGGTAATACTATGGATCCTGCCTGATTTACATGTTCTCCCAAAATCTCTTTCAAAGCTTGATGCAATAAATGTGTGGCAGAGTGGTTTCTCATTATACTTTTTCTTCTTTTAACATCTACTATGCTATAAACTCTATCTCCTATGGATATACTACCTTCTCTCACTTTAACAAAATGAGCAATAGTATTATTGAGATATTTAGTATCTAAAACTTCCCCTAAAAAATTATCATTTTTAATATAGCCAGTATCTCCCACCTGACCACCAGATTCAGCATAAAAAGGTGTTTCCTTAATAATAATAATTCCCTCTTCATCTTTATTCATACTACCCACGGATTCGTTATTTAAAAATAATCCTGATACCTCTGTCTCTAAATCTAATAATTCATAACCTCTAAATAGATTATTGTATTCTTTAAGATCTACAATAGAATCTTCACTCTTCCATCCAGAATCAGATGTTCTAGCATTTCTAGCCATTTCCCTCTGTCTTTCCATATATTGATTAAATTCATCTTCATTAACCTTTAATCCCTTTTCCTCTAGTATTTCTCTAGTTAAATCCAATGGAAAACCATAAGTATCATATAATTTAAATGCCCTTTTCCCATCCAGAGAATTTTCTTCATTGTTTTCCATGTTTTCAATATAATCTCCTAATATAGAAATTCCCTGATGAATAGTCTCTTGGAATTTTTCTTCCTCCGAACTAATTACTTTCTTTATATATTCTTCTTTTTCTTTTATATAAGGATATTCTATTTTCCAAGAATCTATAACTTCTTTCACTATAGAGTTTAAAAATTCTCCCTCAATGCCTAATAATTTGCCATGTCTTGCTGCCCTTCTAATAATTCTTCTTAAGACATATCCTCTACCTTCATTACTAGGAAGTACACCATCAGAAACTAAGAATACCATGGCCCTGCTATGGTCTGTAATTATTCTCATAGAGGCATCCTTATTCGAATCTAAGCCATATTTTGTATTAGATACCCTTTCCACAGAACTTAAAATATCCCTAATAGCCTTTATTTCAAATATATTAGAAGCATCTTCCATAACTGCAGCAATTCTTTCTAATCCCATACCAGTATCTATATTAGGATGGGCTAATGGATGATAGTTTCCCTCTTCATCTTTATCAAATTGAGTAAATACTAAATTCCATATTTCAATAAATCTATCACATTCACAACCTGGCTTGCAATCTGGACTTCCACAGCCAAATTTTTCTCCCCGATCTACATAGATTTCTGAACAAGGTCCACAGGGTCCCACTTCTAATTCCCAAAAATTATCCTCTTTGCCTAATGGAATAATCTTATCCTGACTTAAACCTATGTCCTTATTCCATATTTCAAAAGCCTCATCATCTTCTAAATATATGGAAACCCATAAATCTTCCTCTGGAATTCCCAATCTTTTGGTTAAAAATTCCCAAGACCACTCTATAGCTTCTTTTTTAAAATAATCTCCAAAAGAAAAATTTCCAAGCATTTCAAAGAAAGTAGCATGCCTTGCAGTTTTTCCTACATTTTCAATATCAGCAGTTCTAAAACATTTTTGACAGGTGGTAACTCTTTTTCCTGGTGGGGTTTTCTCTCCTGTAAAATATGGTTTTAAAGGTGCCATTCCTGCATTTATAAGTAACAAAGATTTATCTTCCTTTGGTATTAAAGAAAAAGAAGGCATAATCAAATGTCCTTTTTCCTGAAAAAAATCTAAAAACTCTCTTCTAATTTCATGTAATCCCATTTTTTCCATCTATTTGCACCTCTTTAATCTTAAGCTCAAATTTTAAAAAAATACGTCCCTATATAGGGGACGAGAAATTTCGGTTATCCTATATTTGGATTATAGTTTAAACTTTAAGCTTTGTCAATGAAACTAATTTAATCCCATATCATTTATCAATACCCCTAAGGGTATAAATAAATAGATTAACATCAAAGCTGTAGCGATGGTACCTGTATCATTAAATAAGAATACAGCTATTCCGCCCAATAAAATCACAATAAATCCCTTAAATAGATTGGTATAATCCTTACGAATTTTAGTTAAAACCTCGCCCTTATACTTATATAATAAAATCAATAAAATAATTTCCGTAAACAAAATAATATTCCATGAAGCATGAAATAAGTTCCAAAAAACTTGTCTCAATTTAGTAATAATTATTTCAAAAAATCTATTCCAGCCACCTATTGTTAAAGACATTAATGCTTTTCCTGCATGAGTGGGATTTGGGTTAAATAAAGCATCTAATCCAGCTAATACAATAATACCTATAATAACCCCAGCCATCATAATGATTATTTTCTTAAATGAAAACTTTTTATCTGAGATTATTAGTATTGCTAATAAAAGAACTATTGTAGCAGATAGTGTGCCCCCCATATTAGCACCAAAAAAAGGGCTAAGGGCTATTATTACCAAAAACATATAAAATAGCGTAGTTAGAAGCATAGTAGATTTTTTAGTTTTATATAACTGAAATAATGAAAAAAGTCCTAATAAAGTGGAGCCTAATAATATACCCATATAATCATTGCCTATACCATAAAATCTACCACCTGCAATAGCATCAGAACCTAAAGGAGAAATAATCATCAATTTTTCTATAAAATAAATATCCACCATTAAAAACATACTAGTTGCCAAGCCTAAAATAGCCATAGTCATTAAATCATCTTTAAAAATTTTATTTAGAATATAAGCTATAATAAAAGCCACACCAAACACATAAATAATATCCAAGACTATAAATTTATAACCAAATAACGAAACAGTCATCATGGTTAGGGGTATTGCCATTATACTTAAGCTTAAATAATTTAGAAATCTATTAGGAAGCCCCTTCCATTTTGTAAATTTGGGTAAATAAAATCCAATTAAACATATACCTACTAAAACAATAAAAGCCCAATGGAAAACCTTGCGATATTTCCTTATATATAAAAGTTGTGCTTGACTTCTTAGAAGAGCTTGTGTTGGGTTTTCACTATGTACTACTTCCATGGACTCTCCAATAAAATTTTTAGTCCCATTAGCATCAAAAAAATTAAGTATAGTAGGTCCAAAATCAAAATTGGTAACTAAGCCTTCCCTTCGAGTAGTCTTTGACATTAGCAACCCTTTTTCAGTATTGTTTCCTGACATAATAATAGGAGTTAAAGCAAAATTGCCATCGCTTACAGCTTTTTTAGAAGGATTAGGGCTTACTACCATAAATAAAGTTTCTTCTAAATCTATCTTTTTCATTATTTCCCCAAGGAATAAGTCTGCTCGTTCAATGCCCCTTGTTATTTGCTCCTCCATAGCAGTATCCGTAGCTAATCCATCACTTTTCTGAACTCTTACAATATCTCCATAATCTATAAATAATATATCTACATTAGGT
>DAIMNI010000033.1:0-230 GCA_036720245.1 Tissierellia bacterium
AATATTGATTGTCATTCAATTTTAAATTCTCTTTAAATGCAAATTCTGAAACTAAGTTTTCAATTTGTCTTATAGTATTTCTATCTATAATGTCTAAAATCATATTATTTAATTTATATTCTTCATCATTTAGTATAATTCCATCCTCATTATCTAAATCATAGGCTAGAATGTCCATGACCTGATTTTGAAGATCATTTTCATATAAGAGATTTAATATTAATTTTCGT
>DAIMNI010000033.1:247-22721 GCA_036720245.1 Tissierellia bacterium
CTTTGATAGAAATCCCAAGTCCTGGCTTTCTAATTAAACTTATATTTTGCTTTTTAAGAATTTCTTCAATTACATCTAAATCTGAACTAATAGTGCCTTCCGTAACATGTAATTCAGATTTAAATTTATATATCTTAACGGCTTCTTTGTTCTTTAACAATTCAATTAATATAAATAATTGCCGTTCTTTTGGAGAATACTTTCTAGAAATCTTTTCTTCATCTATTAGCTCTATTAATCTATTTTTTTCCTCTTCTCCACCATCAATTTCTATTCCATAGCCAGGTTTTTTTATGAATTTGAAATTATGCTTATTTAAATATTTTTCTACTTCATCCATTTGCCGAATTATAGTTCTAGAACTAAGATTGAGCTCTTCGCCAATATAATTAGTAGTTATAGGTACATCACTTTCAGCAAGGATGAATAATATGTCTCTAACTCTCCCCTCTAAAATTTTCATATTTATCTCCCCTAGGATAAAGATATAATTTTAGTACCTATTTTTATACTATGCTATAAGCCTTGGTTTTACAAGCCTTACTTAAGCCTACTTTGTCACAATAGATTAATGACATTATTAAACATCTATCCAAAACTGCTAAATTATGTAATTTTGACTTTAGGCCATTTATATTATATATTTATCTGTGAACATAATTTTACATGGAAGGTGATTATTTGAAAGCAATTATTTTTGATATGGATGGGGTTATTATAGATAGTGAACCCTTGCATTTTAAATTAGAAAAGGAACTTTTAGAAGAATTAGGAGGAAAAATCACACAAGAAGAACATAGCACTTTTGTAGGAACTACAGATTATCATATGTGGAGCACTTTTAAAAAGCAATTTGGTTTTAAACCTTCAATAGATGAAGTGATGCAGATTAAAAAGGAAAGGTTTAATAAGAATATCCATAAGATTGAACTAATAGATAATTTTTGGGATTTCTTTATAAAAGTTTATAATGAGGGCTATCCCTTAGCTTTGGCTTCCTCTAATAATAGGGAAACTGTGGATTTAATAGTAGAAAAATTTAATTTGGATAAATATTTAAGAGTAATTATGAGTGGTGAAGATGTTAAAGAAGGGAAACCTAGTCCTGAAATATTTTTAAAATCTGCAGAGAAATTAGGGGTAATTCCTTCTGATTGTATAGTAATAGAAGATGCTGAAAATGGAGTTTCAGCTGCAAAATCAGCAGGTATGAAATGCATAGGCCTTAAAAGATCAGATTATGGAAACCAAGATTTAGCTAAGGCAGATTTAATAATAAAGAATTTTAATGAATTAGAATTAGGGATGCTTAAAAGTTTGTAAATTGATTCAATGGGTATGCAGAGCCTACGTTCAGGATGACAGAGTATATTGTCATCCTGAACGTAGTGAAGGATCCCTTAGCATAACTAACTATATTTTACCTAGGTCTATATGACAATAACCACCTGGGTTTTTCTTTAGATATTCCTGATGGTATTCCTCTCCATCATAAAATACCTTTAGTGTTTCTATTTCTGTAACTATTGGGTCTTTGTATTTTTCCTGCTGTTCGGCTTTAGATTTCTGGATTATTTCTAAATCCTTTTCATCTATGTAATAGATTCCTGTTCTATATTGACTGCCTATATCTGGCCCTTGTCTATTAATTAGTGTAGGATTGATTATTTTCCAAAATCTATTGAGCAATTCTTCTAAAGACAGAATATCTTCGTCATATTTTATATATACGGCCTCTGCATGACCTGTGATATTAGTGCAAACTTCCTGATAAGTGGGGTTTTCTGTATGTCCATTGGCATAGCCTACTTTGGTATCTATTACTCCATTTATTCTAGAAAAATATTCTTCAACTCCCCAAAAACATCCTCCTGCTAATACTATTTCTTTCATAAATTATCTCTCCTATTATTATAGTTTTCCCATTTTAGAAAAGGGATAAATTTTTAATATTGCCTTTCCCTTAATGTCCTTAGTATCTACTAATCCTATTTGGCTATCTCTACTATCTAGACTATTTCCTCTATTATCTCCCATTACAAATACTTTACCCTTAGGGATTTTCTCTATAATTATATCTCCAAAGGTATCTGAACCATTTATATAATTTTCTTCTAGTTTTTCCCCATTTAAAAAGACCTCTCCATTTGTTATTTCAATACTATCTCCTTCTACTGCTATTACCCTTTTAATTAAGCTTTTAGTCTTTCCCATTTTTAATTTAGTGATAGGATTTAATCCTTCTAAATCCCTTTCGCTGATTTCTAAATTGGTGTCTACTATTACTATATCCCCTGGCTTTATATTTTTGTTTTTAAATACAATTAGGAAATCTTCATGCTCTAAAGTAGGATTCATAGAAGTGCCATGAACCTTTGTTCCACTTACAAAGGAAGTAATGGCAAAAGCTAAGACTAAGGCTAAAAGTATTGCTTTAATCCATTCTAGGATTTCTTTTTTCATATTAAATCCCTCCGATTATGTATATTCTCTTATATTGATTATACTATTTATGCTAATTTTTTCAATAAAAATTCCCCTAAACCTGTAAAGTCTAAGGGAATAATGCAAACTATTTTATCTTGATTAAAATGCTAAATTCCATGCTATTTACATTAAAATTACCTTCAGAACTTTTTCTCCCAGAGATATTATTTATAATATACTTTATCTTTAGATTTTCATTTTCATCTACAATAATAGCATCTTCTGTATTCATCACATTTTTGTATTCATTTAAATTTCCTTTGTTTTTCTCTACGATTTTTTCGCCATAGGCTTTCATATTAGCCTCATAAATGGTATTCTCGTTTTTGCTTAATTTAAAAATCATATTTTCCATGTCATAGGTGGCTAGCATATCATGAACCATAATATTGTTTTTATATATTCTATAATTTTCTATAAAATAATCATAGCCACTTACATCTATTACACCAGTTTCATTTTCTGCGTTTAAATTAAAATAATTATCCTGATTTATATTTGCCTCTCCATAGGAAAAACCAAATACATCTTCCATATCCTGAGGCTTAAAATCCTTTGGCAGATATTTTACATCTTCTAAGGAATGGTTTCTATTAAAATAAGCTAATACTCCGCTTATTTCTTCTCTATCTTCCTCGTTTATATCTTTAGTAGCTACTATTTTATTATCCGCTAACATACTATTGTTTACTAAAATAGTTTTTAATCTATGATTTTGGCTTCTTTTAGATACACTAAAGCTACTTAAAGGCCCAAAGCCTGAGTTTATAACTATTATAGATAGAACTATAGGTATAATTATATTTTTTAATTTCTTGCTAAATATAAAGTAAAGCATAATTCCCAATACCCAGAGTCCAAGGACTAATGCAAAATATCTATTTTCGGTTATGCCATATTCATTAATTCTAATTCCCATAGAGATAAACATCATGATTAATATGGGAATATTGAATTTTGGAAACCAGAATTTAAATCTATTGGCTAATTTGTTTTCATCTAATATGGGGCTTATAAAGAATATTACTCCAACAGATACAGTAGAATACCATAATACTAAATTAGAAACTATCCCTTCAGGCCAATCTCTAGTTATTAGGATTTTCCCAAAATAAATATATAATATTAATGTATATACGCTAATTAGAGGAATTACTATATATAATAATAAAACCTTTAGGCCCTTAGAATATTTATATTCTTCAAAGTCCTCATCTATTTCTGGAATTCTAGCTAGAAAATATGAAACTGCAAATACTCCTGCTACTATTAAAAAGGTATAATAATAAATCTTTCCTGGTATATTTGCATTAAATAACTGATCTATAGTAAAAAATATAGCAAATAAGCCCATTAATAATACAAAGGAATATATTGCTGTTAAGAAGAAACTAGAGAATACCTTTATAATATAGTATTCATAATCTTCTTTCCGCTTAATCCAAGGTATATAGCTAAAGGCCAAATACAAAAATATAGATACTACTATATATCTAACCGTATTTACCATGCTAAAATCTTTTAATAAGAATTTATAATATAGTATTAAAAACCCTGCTCCTAGTATATAACCTAATATTTTATGAGACTTTTTAAGATTAGGCTTTTGTTCATAGATTAATTTAATACATAGAGATAGGGGAATACCCAGTGCAATTATCATTCTAATTCTTTCAAATATATTACCAGTGCTAGATATTAAGCTAAATCTTTTTTCATTTATAATTATAGATATAATAACTAAGGCAATAGATACAGCTATAGTTACTGGAAATCTTCTAAAACTTTTTTTAATGCTATTGTAAATATTTTTAAATTTATCTGTTATCTTCATATTTAATACCTCCCTTCTTATTTCATAATACAATATGAATGCTAAATTTACAATAAAAAAAAGATGTCAAAATCATTACAAATTTAACATCTTCCAAATAATATTTAGATTTAACTTTCTACTGCAACAATTCCCTTTTGCCATTTATTGCTTTTATAAACTGTATATCCATATATACATATTAAAAGATTGCTAAAGCTCATAGAAAACCATATGCCCGTAGGTCCAAAATTTGTAAAATGTTTAAATACCAAAACCATAGGAATTCTAATAAACCAAAGACGTCCTACTGCCATTGCCATAGAATATTTAGTATGTCCAGAACCCTCAAAAAGCCCTTGAAATATGCTAAACATACCCATTAAAGGCATGGATAGGGAATTGTACCTTAAATAAGTTATACCCTGTTTTATTACTTCCATATCGTCTTTATTTCTAATAAAAAAGTCTATAATTCCTTCATCTTGCCAAAGTAAAAATCCCATACCTAAAAATCCAATAGTAAGTACAATTTTAGTGGATTTTTTAAAGGCTTCCATTACTCTATCAAATTGATTGGCGCCTATGTTTTGGCCAACTATAGAAGTAAGTGCTGCACCTATGCCCATTGGTGGTTGCATTAGTAGGGAAGTTACCCTATTGACCATGCCAAAGGCTGCTAAAGTAGAAGTACCATAGGAGGCAATAAAGCCATTTAATACTGTAAAGCCTAAAGCTGATCCAGATTGCCCAATAGTACTTGGAAGCCCTACATCTACTATTCTTTTAAGCATTTTTTTATTAAATTTAAAACCTTTAAAACTTACTTTTATCATAGGAGAATAATTTTTAAGTATAAAAATCCCTGCAAATACTAATACAGATTGGGATATCACTGTGGCTATAGCTGCCCCTGCCACACCCATATCTAATGTAAATATAAATATAGGGTCTAGTACTACATTTATTATTGCAGATACACCGCTTAATATTGTAGGTGGCAATGTATTTCCCTGAGCATTCATAATGGAATTAAAATTAAAAAATAGGAAGACAAAGGGAAATCCTAAAAAACTGATTTTTAAATATATATTGCTATATTTGGCTAAATCTCCTGTCCCACCCATCCAGCCAACTATATATGGACTTAAAAAATACCCAATCGCTGCAAAAATTAAAGAAAAAATCATAGATATAGCCATTAATTGGGCTGCATATTTATTGGCCTCTTCATATTCTGAAGCTCCTATTAATTGAGATAGTATAGAAGTCCCTGCTACTGAGATTCCAATTCCTAATGATATAAATAAAAATATTACTGGCCACACAAAAGATGTGGCAGCAAATTGTACAGAGCCTAATTCACTAACCCACATAGCATCCGCTAAATTATATAATGTTTGAATAAAGTTATTTACCATAATTGGTATAGATAATGTAATTATTACATTATACATATCTCCATTTAGTATTAATTCTTTTCTGTTTTTCCTATCCATTCGCATCCCGCCTTATTAATAAACTCTATAATGTATTATATCATCATTATTATAATTAATAAAGCCTTTAGATACTCGAAATAAATATTCTTTTAAAAAAAGAGATTCTTCGGCCTTCGGTCTCAGAATGACAAGGCTGTTGGTACTGTCATTCTGAGCGAAGCGAAGAATCTCATATTTTATTTATCGCCTGCTATCTCTTTTATAGAAGTAATAAGCCCTGCCATATTTTGAATTTCTGAAGGTATGATAATTTTAGTGGATTTTCCATCTGCTACTTTGGCAAAAGTCTCTAAACTCTTTAAAGATATTACCTTATCATCTATTCCTGCATCTTTTAACATTCTAAGTCCTTCTGCTGTAGCTTCTTGTACTTTTAATATAGCTTCGGCTTCACCCTCTGCTTCCCTTATAGCAGCTTCTTTTTTAGCCTCTGCATTTAATATAGAAGCCTCTTTATTTCCTTCTGCTATTAAAATAGCCGATTTCTTTTCTCCTTCTGCTATTAGGATTTTTTCTCTTCTTTCTCTTTCAGCCTTCATTTGTTTTTCCATGGCATCTTGGATTTCCTTTGGTGGAATAATATTTTTAAGTTCTACTCTACTAATTCTAATGCCCCATGGATCTGTGGCTTCATCTAATATAGCTCTTAATTCCGTATTTATTACATCCCTTGAAGTTAGGGTTTCATCTAATTCCAAATCCCCTATTATATTTCTTAATGTGGTAGCTGTTAAATTTTCTATGGCCATTAATGGATTATTAACTCCATAGGTATATAATTTAGGATCAGTAATACTATAATATACTACTGTATCTATTTGCATTGTTACATTATCCTTTGTAATAACTGGTTGTGGTGGAAAATCTGCCACCTGTTCCTTTAGACTAACCTTACAAGCTATCCTTTCTAAAAAAGGTACCTTTACATGTAATCCTACATTCCATGTGGCCTTATAAGCACCTAATCTCTCTATTACAAAAGCTGTTGCCTGTGGTACCACCCTAATATTTGATATTATTACTGCTAATACAATTACAAAAATAATTGCAAATATCCAACCCATTATGCATGCCCCCTTTCTTTTTCTACAACTAATAATTTTGCACCTTCAATATCTATAACTTCCACCAAGGTGCCTTCCTTAAGAGTTAATCCATCTTGGGATTTTCCAGTCCAAATTTGTCCGTTTATTTTAACTTGGCCTAGGGTTAAGGAATTTATTTCTTTTACTACTTCACCAGTTCCTCCTATTAATCTATCTGTGTTGGTTTTAACCTTTTCTGATTTAACAGATTTCATTAAAACTGGTCTAAATATTAGAAAAGTCAATACAGAAGTAATAATAAATCCAATTATCTGTCCTATTAGTGAAATTCCTAAATATTCCAATAATATTCCCATTAATGCGCCTGCTGAAAACCATATACTTACTAATGATAGTGTTGACATTTCAATAATGAGTGTAATTATAAATATTATTGCCCAGTATATAAATATCGCCCCCTTTGTTTAATTGACAATGAACAATGGACAATTGACAATTACCTTAGCTTTATTCCGCCTTCAATAAATTCTATCTTTCCTTCTTTCAACAGTTTTCCTATAGCCCTTTTAAAGGCAGATTTGCTCATATTTAGCTCTTTTTTAATGGCTTTTGGAGAGCTATTGTCATTTAGCATTAGTATTCCACCTTTTCCCTGAGCTTTATTTAAAATAAATTCTGCATCATCTTCAATTTCTATATAAAATTTGTCTCTTAAACTTAAGTCCAGTTTCCCATCTGGTTTTATATGGGTAATTCTTAAATCCACTTCTTCTCCTGGTACATATACCCCTAATAATTCTTTTTTAGGGATTAGACCTTCGTATTTATTGTCTACTGCTACAAAGGCTCCAAATTCTTCATTTATGCTATATATGGTTCCCTTTACCCAATCGCCTTCTTTATAAGGTGCATCTGATTCTAGAAAATCTTTAATTTTCATAGTGCCACAAAGTCTATCGGATTTATCTATATATAGGGCTATTAAATATTCTCTACCTTTTTCTAATTTCATAGACTGTTCTTTAAAGGGTAGAAATAAATCCTTTTCTAAACCCCAGTCTAAAAAGGCACCTATTTTGGTAATATCTACTACCTTTAATAATCCTATTTCCCCTAATACTACTTTAGGTCTTCTCACTGTGGCAATTAATCTGTCTTGAAAATCCCTATAGATAAATACTTCTATAGTATCCCCTATTTCTGTATTTTCTGGTACCTCTTTTTTAGGTAATAATACATCTGCATCGGCTCTTTTACTATTTTCTACATTTAAAAATACCCCTACAGATGTAATTCGTTTTACCTCTAGTTTCTGCATTCTACCAAGTTCTATCATCTTCCCAACTCCTTATTTCTTCTGTATATAGTTTAAATTTTAATTTATAATATGGATTATGGCTGAATCCATTGAGGGTAAACCTGCTACACATAATTCACCTATATTTTCAATAGTTTCCCTAATAGTATCTCCTACTATTCCAATACCTGCTTGTGGCATTATATTTTTATTTGCTAAATAAGCTGCAATTACTGCTTCTTCAGCAGAGGTAGATAGTTTTAAGGCACAGGTTTCTTTAGCCCCATCGCAAATCATACCAGTTAAATCAGCTAACATATTACTACAGGCTCCACTAATTTGATTAAGGTGCCCAAGAAATACCTGCACTAGCACCTACTCCTGCGGCTATGCCACAGCCACACATATAGGAAAGTTTTCCTGTAAAAAGTTTTACATATTTATTTACAATATGAGCGAAAAATACTGCTCTAACTAATTTTTCATATTCTAAATTCTCTTCCTCCACAACTGCTACTATTGGTAAAACTACGCCTAGACCTTGATTTCCACTGCCAGCACTAGTCATTATGGTGCAAATTTCTCCACCCATTCTAGTGTCTGCAGCAGCAGCTGTTAAAATTCTCGCCTTAGTGGCTCCATTTATATTTATTTTTCCTTCTTCAGATAATTCCTTTAGTGAAAATCCTATGCCCATGCCTTTTTATTCTTCTATAAAAGCTATTTTTTCTATGGGGATTGTTTCCACAATATCTACAATTTCTTTAAGAGACAGTTTCTTTAAAAATTCATCTGAATTTTTTTCTTTTTCACAAGTACCGCTATAAACCCTTTTTCCATTTACCTCTACAGTATCTATATTATTATGGCTATCTTTTAATATTACTTTAGTTTCTTTATTATTGCCTTTAGCTAATACTTCTACATATATATCTGGGGATTCTTCTATATATTCTACATTTATTCTGCCCTCTTTTAAAATACTATGGACATTTTCAATAGAATCTTTATCCACATTTTCTAATACCATAAGCCCTGCTTCAGGATTTCCACATAAAACTCCTAATCCCCCAGCCAAATCTAAGCCTCTTTCTCCTGTATTTGGGATTATAACTGATTTACCATTTTTATAAATATTTTTACTTACCTTTATATCTAAACTATCCATTTCCCCATCAAAATATTTCTTTGCAACTGCTGCTGCATAGGCTACAGCCACTGGCTCTGTGCATCCCAATGCTGGTATAGTCTCTTTTTTAACTATTTCTAGTAATCTATTCATATTATCCATATTTGACATATATCTGCACCCTTCTTTCGTAATTTATCTATAAATAATTACAATACAATCATACTATATAATATTGATATAATCAAAGCTAAAATTTAAAAACAACTTACACTTTGGGGGACAGTCCCCCTAAATGTAAGTTGTTTTAATGTAACTGAATTGTAAATACAATTTTAAATTTTTCCTATATAATAAACTCAAGGAGGTATAATTATGAAAAGGTTTAGAAAGCGTTTCCTATTATTTATGCTTTTGGTATTAGTCCTAAGCTTAACTGTGGGTTGTAGTTCTAAAAAAGGTATGTCTAATGATTCAGTAACTGAGACATCAACTGATTTTAGCTCTGGTGATGACGCAAAATATGAAGAAGAGGGAGATAGCCCCTTAGAACCAGAAAAAGTCATTACTACTATATATATGGATTTTGAAACTACTGAATTTGATAAATCTACTGAGTTTCTATACGAAAATATAAAAAAACATGGAGCCTATGTAGAAAATTCTAATATAAATTATTATAGTTCTAGAGATAATAAAAGATATAAAAATGCTTATTTAACAATTAGGGTGCCAAAGGATAAAATCTTGGATTTTAAATCAAGCTTAAATGGCATGGGAAATATAATAAGTGAAAGTACTAATAAAGAAGATGTAACAAAACAATATAAAGATACTGAATCTAGGCTAAAAGTGATAGAAACTAAAGAAGAAAGAATTTTATCCCTTCTATCTAAAGCTGAAAAAATTGAAGATATTATTAAATTAGAAAGTGAACTTAGTGAAATAATATATGAAAAAGAACAGTTAAAAACAAATCTTATGAATATAGATGATAAAGTAGATTTTAGTACCTTTGAAATCCATATCCTAGAAGTGGATAGACTATCTAATGAAGATACAGTAGATACAGGATTGGGAACAAAAATTAAAAATGCCTTTAATGATTCCATGTATATATTCAAAATTGCAATAGAAAAATTAATTATTTTTATAATATATATACTTCCCTTCGGAGTAATCCTTGGAGTAATATACTATATTGTACGGAAATTAAGAAAAAAATAACTTACACTTAGGGGGACAGTCCCCCTAAATGTAAGTTATTAAATCAAGGAAAAAAGGTAAAAAATCACTAATCAAGTGTTAAAATATGGTAGTTTGAACAAGGCATAAAATAATTGTAATTCCATATACTAGGACCTTGTATCTTATGTCTTATTAATGTTATTAAAATTTAACAAATAACAGTATATAATGTGTATTTTAACTATAGTTTACAATTATTAAATTTCTAGTTACTAATTTAAATAGCCACCAAGGCTAATGGGATTTTATGTATCCCTTAGCTTGATGGCTATGCCATATCTATCCCTAGGGATATCGATTTTTACTGGATCTAGTTCTGACTTAGCAGTTTTGCTTGAATATTCATTTCTTCTGTTAGTTGCATCTTTTTCAGATAAATCATTCTTATCATAACCAAGATGCGAATCCATCTCTGCTTCTAACACTTCTTGAGGAACATCTTTAAACATTTCTTTCGTTGCATTGAGAATATCATCTGTATTAGAAGAGCTTTGTTCATTAATATAATCTCTTAAAAATTGTTTTGCAATTTTCGACATAAAAATACTTCTCCTTGTAATTATTGGTTATTTTATCTATTCCAATTATTAACAAAGAAGAGTATTATTTATACAGTTTAGTAGTAGTACACAAAATTATTTATAGGCTCTCTATATGCCAGCAAACCTTGCTTTAGCTTTTGAAAATCAGTTAAACAGGACTACTTGCATATTATTTTATTTCATCAAATCATAATGATTAATAATTTAGTGTCAAGCACCAATATTTACTATTCGTTCATTACATCTCCAAATAGTTCTTCATCAGTAGGTTGATTGTCTGGTATTGGATAGGATACCCAAGTGGTATTCAATAGGTGTTTCCAAGTGATATTTTCATTGGATATATTTCCACCCCATACTCCACAGCCTAGACTTAGTGTCATTGGCATTCCATTGGTCCATGCTCCACTATTGGCTAGACATTGAGGTTGTCTTACCATTACACGACTTGTATAGGTTTTTAATGCAAATTCTACTATATGGCCTTCATTTACCGAATGGATTCCACATGAGTGGCCTTTTCCTTGATATTCTGTGATTTCATTTACTTTATCTATGGCATCTTGGAATTTATCGTATTTAAATAATGCTGCTACTACTGATAGCTTTTCTCCTGAGAATGGATATTCAGATCCTACATTTTCTTCTTCTACCATAATGAATTTTCTATCTTCTGGTATATTTAGTCCAGCTACTTTAGCTATGGTTTGTACTGGTTGTGCTACTATATCTCTATTTAAAACTCCATCTATCCACATATTTTCTTGTAATTTAGCTTTTTCATTAGCATTTAGTAAATATCCACCTTCTGCTTTTAAGGCTTCTACTAATTCATCATATATACCTTCTTGAATTACTAAAGAGTTTTCTGAAGAACAGCTAGTTGCATAGTCAAAGGTTTTGGATTTCATTATTTTATTGGCTGCATCTTTTATATCTGCAGTTTCGTCTACTACAACTACTGCATTTCCTACTCCTACTCCGTAGGCTGGTGTTCCTGATGAATAAGCTGATTTAACCATTCCACTGCCACCTGTTGCAAGTACTAAATCTGCTTGCTTCATTAATTCTTGAGTGATTCCTAGAGTTGGGTTTTCTATTCCTATGATTAAATCTTCTGGTGCATCATATTTTTTAAGGGTTTCTCTCATTATATTTACTATCATAGTATTGGTCTTTTTAGCTCTTGGATGAGGTGACATTACTATGGCATTTCTAGTTTTTATAGACATTATAGCTTTTAGCACTGGTGTAGCTTCTGGATTTGTAGTTGGGATTACTGCACCTATTACTCCTACAGGTTTAGCTATTTTCATTAATCCTTTTTCCTCGTCTTTTTCAATTATGCCCATGCTTTTTTTGCCTTTCATATCTCTTAATGCGCCTTTAAGTTTTGTATTTAATTTAGAGTATTTAGAATCATAATTTCCAAGTTGTGTTTCTTCTACAGCTAATTTAGATATTTCTTCAATAGTTCCTGGTTTTACTATATTCCATACTATTGCTGTTACTAAATGATCTACTGTTTCTTGATCAAAACCTTCTGCCACCTTTTGTGCCACTCTTGCTTTTTCTATTAATTCACTTATATATTTTTGTTCTTCTACATTTGCCATAATATCACTCCTTAACTAGTTTTTATACCATCATTTGACACAATCTATTTAAATTTAATAGCTTACCAGCCTAATAATTTCATTTTATCTATGGCAGTTTTTTTAACTTCTTCCATAGGCTTTCTAAATAATTTTACCCTGTCAAATTCATTTGGATTTTTTATCATTTCTTCTCTTAAAGTATTGGTAAAAGCCATTCTTAGAGCTGTCCCAATATTTATTTTACCTACATTATATTTTGTAAGTTTCTGTAAATCTTCATCTTTTACTCCTGTAGATCCATGTATAACTATTGGTATATTTATTAGTTTTGTTATTTCCTTTAATCTATCATATTGAATTTCAGCTTCTTGTACTTCCATACGATGAAGTGTTCCAATGGCAACTGCCAGTGCATCTACTTCTGTTTCTTTTGCAAAGTACTCTGCCTCTTCTGGTTCTGTATATACACTTTTTACCTCTAAATTTTTATCACTATAGGCTACAGAACCTATTTCTGCTTCCACAGTAACATTGCAGGGCTTGGCTACTCTAAGTACTTCTTTAGTATTTTTTATATTTTCTTCTATTGGCAATTGAGAACCATCATACATTACGGAAGTATATCCTGCTTTAATTGCCCTAACTATTAAATCATAATCCTTAGCATGATCTAAGTGAATACATACGAGAATTTTAGCATCTTCTGCCATTCGCCCAAATAAATTGGCATAGTATTCTATTTTCATAAATTCTGTAGCATCCTTGTTAGTCATTAAAATAACTGGTGCATTGCATTCTTCTGCTCCATCTATTACTGCTTTTGCATCTTCATATCCAAATACATTAAATGCGGCTACTGATTTATTTTGTTTTACTGCATCTTTTAAAATATCTTTCATATTAACCAGCATAGAAACACCTCTTTTATTTTTCGTAATTTGCAATAAAATCTTTAATACTATCTATATTAGGCATAGCATCAGAACAACTATGGCTAGATACTACTATTGCTGCAGAGGCTGCCCCTAATTCCATGGATTCTTCTATACTTAAACCATTCATAAGCCCATATATAAAAGCTCCTGCATAGGAATCTCCAGCACCAAAAGTTTTAACTGGCACTACAGGGAATACTGCTCCTGTAATGGCTTCTCCTTCCTTTGTATAGGCAATAGAACCTTCTTTCCCATGTTTTATTACTACAATTTTTGCATTATAATCAAACCACTTTTTGGCAGTTATATAATCATCTTTGTTCCCTGGATTAGTTAACATTTCCATCATATCGAATTCTTCTCTAGTTCCTATGATTACATCACATTTTTCTGCTGCTAAATTATAATATATGGAAGTTTCCTCCACAGATTTCCACGTATATGGTCTATAATCTATGTCAAAAAATATTTTGGTATTGTGTTTTCTCGCATAGTCTAAACAAGCAAATACAGCTTCCCTAGAAGGGCTAGCAGCTAATGCTGTTCCAGATATTAATAATACTTTTGCATTTTTAATATATTCTTCATTTATATCATTAACTTCCACTTTTAAATCTACTGCATTATCTCTGTACATGGTTATACTACAATTCTCTGGGGATTTTACCTCTAGAAATGCTAATCCTGTTTTTGCCCCAGATTTATCCACTACTACATTGGAAGTATCTATATTTTTGCCCTTTAAATAATTTTCTACAAATCTTCCCAATGGATCATCTGCTACTTTGCCTATAAAACCTGTTTTCATTCCAAGTGCTGCCATAGCAACAGTAATATTAGCTGGTGATCCTCCTAAATATTTAGTAAATGTTTTGGATTCTTCCATAGGCATATTTATTTCATTTGGATTTAAATCTACTGCTGCCCTACCTATGGCTACAAAGTCCATGCTTTTCTTTTCCTCAAAAATTAGATTGTTCATATTAGCCTCCTTATAAATCAAACATTACTAAAACCCTATCTTCTTAAATTCCTAAATAAGCTTTTCTCAAATCATCATTATTAATTAAATCCTTTGCATCACCTTCTAAAACATTTTTACCTACTTCAATAGCATATCCACGAGATGCGATTTCCAAAGAGGCAAGGGCATTTTGTTCTACTAAAAGTATTGTAGTACCCATTTTGTTTATCTTAATCAGTATATCAAAAATTGTATCTACAACAACAGGGGCAAGTCCTAAAGAAGGTTCATCTAGCATAAGCAGTCTTGGACATCCCATTAAGGCTCTTGAAATTGCACACATTTGCTGTTCACCACCTGATAAAGAACCCGCTTGCTGGTTTCGTCTTTCATATAATTTAGGAAATAATTCAAAACATAGTTCTAAATTTTCCTTACGTTTATCGCGTGTATGCTTTAAATAAGAACCAATTAAAATATTATCCATAACTGACATAAAAGGAAAAAGCTTGCGGCCCTCTGGTACTTGTATAATTCCCATCTTTACCCTATCATAAACTGTAACATTCTTTATGCTGTTCCCTTCAAAAATTATATCCCCAGCATTTATATCTACGACTCCAGAGATAGCATTAATGGTAGTCGATTTACCTGCACCATTGCTCCCTAATAGCGTGACAATTTCTCCTCGTTGAATCTCTAGGGATACTCCTCTAATAGACTGAAATTCTCCATAATTAACATATATATCACATAATTTTAGCATATTTTGCCTCCCCAAAATACGATGCCTTAACCTCATCGTTATTTGTAATTTCTTCTGGCGTACCTTCTGCAATTAATTTTCCCTGATTCAATACATAAATGCGATTTGACAAGGCCATAATTGCTTTCATTACGTGTTCAATAATGATAAGAGATATCCCACTGTCACAAATTTGGAGAATAAGTTGAATTACTTCTTCACTTTCTTTTGGATTTAACCCAGCCATAACTTCATCTAATAACAATATTTTAGGATCTGTGGCTAAAGCTCTAGCAACCTCCATACGTTTTAATTCTGGTAAACTAAGTGTCTTCCCTTGCATGTCCCGTTTTGACCAAAGACCAACAAATTTTAATATCTTATTAGCTTTTTCACTAGCCTTGTCTAGATTTGACTCCCTTAATAATGCACCTACCATTACATTTTCATGTACAGTTAAAGATGCAAAAGGCTTTACAATTTGATAGGTTCTTCCTATTCCTAATTTACATATCTTATAGGAGGGCATTTTTTCCAAACGTTTACCCTTATAAAGTATTTCTCCACTAGTAGGCGGAAATGCTCCCGAAATCACATTAAATAAAGTAGTCTTTCCCGCACCATTTGCACCAATTAAACCTAGAATTTCACCTTCGTTAAGATGAATAGACACATTATTAATAGCTGTTATACCACCAAATTTTTTCACTAAGTTATTTACCTGAAGTATTTTCTTGGGATTTTTGGCATTATGCATTATTACTTACCTCCTTCTTGGAGATATTTTTATTCTTGGTACCTTTTTCAAGTTCTCCAATCAATGATGCAAATCCACCTGGAAGGAAAAATACAACTAGCATTAGTACTAAGCCATATATAATATTAGAAATTCCCGAAAGTGATGTCCCTAAATAAGATCTTGAAAATTCACTAATAGGAACCATTATAAAAGCACCTAATAGTGGACCAATAAGAGTGCCTCGTCCACCTACAATTGCTAATGTCATTATTTCAACTGAAAGGGTATATCCAAGCAATCTTTCTGGGTCAATAAATTGAATAAGCATAGCATAAAAAGCACCACCAAGAGCTGTTAAAAATGCACTAATAAACATAGCCCTAAGTTTATAGGAGCTTACATTTACCCCTAAAGATGAAGCCGCTTCTTGATTTGTATTAATTGATGCTAGATAATAACCCATTTTGGAATTTTTAATTTTCTTAGAAATTATAGTAATTAATGCTAACATAACAAGTATTATATAATAATAAGCCCGCTTGTCCATAAATTGAAAATCCATAAAAGACCCACCATACCATGGTACTTTAATACCCATTGCCCCATTAGTTTGAAAACCAAAAAGAGTGTCCTCTTGAAGAACTATAATTCTAATAACATTAGCCAATGCAACCGTAGAAAGAGTAAAATATGAACCTTTCAATTTAAAACATGGATAGCCAATAATAAGGGCCAATAGCCCAGCTAAAAATCCTCCTATTATCATGCCAAACCAAGGAGAAATATTGTATTCCATAAACATAATAGCTGTCACATAAGCCCCAACACCAGCATAGGTAGCATGTCCTATAGATAATTGTCCACCATAGCCGCCAATAATATTCCATGCACTAGCCCAATAAGCATAGAGCAGAACCATAATCAAAGATTGAATAATATAACCGCTAGAAATAAATATTGGAATCAATATTAGCACTAAAGCAATTCCCAATATAATCCATGTATTCTTTTTCAAATTCGCCACCCCCTTAAGCATTTTCTGCCTCACGTCCAAATAAACCAGATGGTTTAAATAACAGTACTATTACAAACAAAACAAATACTATTGCCTGTGCATAGGCATCTGTTAATAATTGGCCTGCTAGTTGTTCTATAACTCCTACTATTAAGCCCCCTACCAATGCACCAGAGATACTTCCTTTACCTCCAAGAACTACTATTATAAATGACCGATTACTAAATGTTTGACCCACTAGTGGATATATGGAAAAAAAGGGGACTAGTAATCCACCAGAAAGCCCTACAAGTGCAATACCAATTCCAAATGCTAAATTATATATTTTCTTTTGATTAACCCCCATTAATTTTGCCGCATTCCTATTTTGTGATGTTGCTCGAATTGCACGACCAGTTTCAGTCCTCTGCAAAAATAGATATAATACAATAGTTGCAGTAATTGCAATTATAAAAGAAATAAAACGTGGTACAGATATTATAATATCGCCTATGTCAAAAGTTTTGCCTTGATAAACTGTATTAACTAAAATAGGATTTGCACCGAATATAATTAAGGCTAAATTAGAAAGCACCATACCCAATCCAGCAGTAAATAATAAAACACTTAAAGGTTCTCGGGATTCTTCTCTATCTAGTAATTTATTAAGCGCTGTACCCTGGAAAAGGTATCCAAAGCCAAACATAATAATTGCTGTAACTATAGAAACTAAATATGGATCCCAACCAGTGACTCCAATGATTAAATATGAAATATACATTGAAACCATTAAAAGCTCACCATGGGCCCAGTTTATTATACGCATAACCCCAAAGGCCAAGCTTAGACCAACGGCAATAGTAGAATATACTCCACCCATTAGCAAGCCCGTAATTAGTGCCTGTATAAACCTTTCCATGACTTTCCTCCTTTATATGATATGTTTAAAATATTTAAAAGGATTTCAAACATATTTTTATTTATTTTATCTAGAAAGACTCCTGCATGAGAATTGCAAAGAGTCTTTCTAGATAAAAATAGTGTAGACCATAAAATATCTGTATTATCTCTAAATTGTTTCCTATACTTTTTAAATCTATTTATCTCTTGTTACCTCTTGCTATAAGGTGTTACTGGCCATACTAAATCTCCATCCCCACCTGTAAGACTTTCTGGGCCAACTAATTTGAACTCACCATCAATTACCTGTAATATTATACCTTGTGCTTTTGTATTTTGATGAGTCATACCACGTACTTCACCTTTAAAATCAAGACCAGTATATGGATGGAAAACTAAAGCTGGATCATCAACTGATAAATCTGTAGCTGCAAGTGCCTCATTGATCTTATCACGATCAAAACTATTAGCACGTTCTATAGCTCCAACCATAACTGCTGCTGCAAGATAACCATTAACTGCATAACCATCTAAATCTTCACCATATTTTTCCTTGTATTGCTCGTT
This sequence comes from Tissierellia bacterium, assembly GCA_036720245.1. Taxonomy (GTDB): domain Bacteria; phylum Bacillota; class Clostridia; order Tissierellales; family Tepidimicrobiaceae; genus JAAZMA01. The sequence continues at coordinate 18,754 of DAIMNI010000033.1, forward strand.
TAATTTTGTAGCTTCCTCAGATTTAAATGGAAGTATAGACTTGTCCCAACAAGCTACTGTAAGTACATAATCCCCTGCTTTTCCTACCTTTTCAGCATAATCTGGAGTTGTAAATCCACCACTAGATGCTAAAATTATGGAATTACTTTTGTATTCAGCCATCTGCTGAGTAAATAGTAAAGAGTCAGCAAGATAAGCAACAGGTATAGTAACTTCTGCATCTGCAGCCTTGATCTTGCTAATTATAGAACTAAAATCTGCAGCATTTGCTTGATAAGCTTCAGCTACTACAATTTCGCCACCATATTCTTTTGTAATGTACTCATCTAATGCTTTGTACATTCCCTTGCCCCAGTCAGTATTTTCATATACTACGGCAAATCTTTTTAAATCTGCACCTTTATTATCCCTTAGATATTTTAAAAAATTAACTATATCAATTGCATCATTTGTATTACTATGATTTGCACGGTAAACGTATTCATAAGGTGTATATAAAATTTCATCTGCAGTACAATTACTTAGGATATAAGGTGTCTTATATTTTTCAGCAATAGGTGCTGTTGCAGATCCAACTGAACTATTATAAGGTCCTATTATTGCCGAAACCTTTTCCTTTGTTATAATACGTTCAATTTCAGTAACCCCAACTTCGGGAGCCCCCGTACTATCAGCCTTAACCATTTCAATTTTTGCACCGTCCATGTTTTGGAATCCACCTGCTTCATTGAAGTTTTCAATAAATAATTCCATGCCATTGTACTGTAATTGACCTATACGTGCATTACTTCCTGTAAACGGTAATATAATTCCTAGTTTCAACACATTACCATCAGTTGCTGAAATATCCTCACCGTTTCCCCCATTACCAGTCTTTGGTGAATCTTCATTCGTACCTGGTTTAGAAGCACATCCTGTTAGTGTAGCTATGAGAATAAGTGTAACCATAGCTAAAGATAGCATACGCCTGAATTTTAATTTCATTAATCTTCCCCCCAATTGTTTTTATTCTGACAGTTTAATTTTAACATATCGCAAAAACATTGTCAATAATAACTTAAGTATTATATGATTATTGTAAGCTTACTACCATTACTTATCCATACTTTTGGCAATAACACAGAAATTTAGCACTTAAAAAATTTTTTAAGAGCGAGTCCGCTGATTTGTAATAAATGATTGCGGTTTAAGTTGAAAGCATAAATTCCAATTTTTACTGGAAGTTATAAAGAAAAAACTTGCATAATAAAAGCATCCTTTTTATAATAGTTTTAGCTAGAAACTAACTTAAAAAGAATGCTGATAAAATGAGCAAAAGTTAATCCTTGTGGATAAAGCTATTGCTAGTTGTTTATCTATCCACAGATTTAAATTTTTGCATAAAAATAAGTAAAATAGCCCTTTTTTGATATAATAAGTTTGATAATAACTAAAATTAAAATGAAAAGGAGCTATTTTACTTATGATTAATTATAACGGACTTTTATACCAAATAAAAAGCTTACTTTTATTGTAATAAGAGACTTTGACAAAATTCCTATGATGCTTATTACTAATACAAATCCTACGGATAAAAATCTATCTCCTACTACTTTAAAAGTATATTTAAAAAGATGAAGAATTGAAGAATATCTTAGATTTAAAAAGCAACAATTTGATTATTATGCATTATCAGATGGCATTTATACAATATTACAAAAAACAAAAACTGGCATTAAAAAATTCATAAAGCCTAGATTGAAAAGAAGGAAAACACAACAATTATCAATAGTTGATTCCTTTGCATAACTAGCTTACGGTAATTTGGCGCTTAAATTTTGGGGAAACTCTAAATATAAATTTATTGACATTTCCCGATTTACATGCTAAATTGTTAGTATAAAGTTTCATAATATAATCAATATTTAGCCATTAAGTTTCAATTAAAATATTCATATTTGATAATTTATAAATATTTTCGAAAGGAGGTTTAAATATATGAAGGCATTAGTTTTAGAAAAACCAGGGGTATTAAACATTCATGAAATCCCAATTAGAAGACCTAATATAGGGGAGGCCCTTATTAAAATTGCTTCTGTTAGTGTATGTGGTTCCGATATAAGTGCTTATAGGGGAAAAGGTGTTCCTGTTCCATATCCCCTAGTATTAGGACATGAAATTGGGGGAGTAATTAAGGAAATTAATGATCCAGATTCTGATTTAAAAATAGGGGATCGTGTAATTTTAAATCCATATTTATATTGCGGAAAATGTTACCCTTGTTCTCTTGGTCATACTAATTGTTGTGAATCTTTAAAGGTTCTTGGTGTTCAGACCAATGGAGCTATGAGTGAATATTTTGTTCATCCATCTCATCTATTGCACAAAGTTCCGAAGGATTTACCTTGGGAGTTGGTGCCAATTATAGAGCCTTTGGTTATAGCTCTTCACGGATTGCATACAGCTAAAATAAAGGCTGGGGAGCATATTGCCATCATTGGTGCTGGTCCTATTGGTCTTCTTGCCGCTATGACAGCTCTCCAATATGGTGCTATTCCAATATTAATTGATATTATAGATGGACGTCTTAAATTAGCTAAGTCTCTTAATATTAAATACACACTAAATCCTAATACTGATGATGTAGTTTCAGCTATAGCACAAATTACCAATGGTCGTATGGCAGAAGTGGTACTAGAAATGTCTGGTTCCCATCACGGTATACAAAATGCATTAGATTATGCATCTTATTGTGGACGTATTAGCTTCACAGGATGGCCTACTGGAGAGACAAGCTTAAATACTTCATTAATTACAAAAAAAGAACTTAATATCTGTGGATCACGTACTGGTACAAATGAGTTTATTGAAGCTATTGAATTGATCTCCAAAGAAAAAATCAATGCACAAGCCATATTGAGTTTAGTAATTTCTTTTGATGAGCTTCCTAGTGCAATAGCTAATCAATCTAAATCCCCCGATTCTTATTTAAAAATTGTAGCATTGCTTTAGGCTCTATAAAAGCAAAAGAAACTTCTCTGATTTTATATTTTATCAGAGAAGTTTCTTTTATTCTGTCACTAATATTTTATGCCCATAATTAGCAAAAAGATTAATATAATCCTTAGGTGGAGTACTATCACTAATTAGTACATCCACTTGGTCTAAATTGCAATATGTCATTAAAGATACTTCACCAAATTTACTACTATCAGCCAATAAACATACTAACTGACTACGTTTTACTACCGCTTTCTTAATGGAATATTCTAGTAAAGAAGAATTGGTTACACCTTTCTCAATGGAAACACCTGTAGCAGCCATGAAAGCCTTACAAATATTGTAATCCTGCAAAACATCCACTGCACTTTGGCCTGTAAAAGACAATGTTTTACGATTAAGTGTACCCGATAGCGAAATTATATTTAAATTTTCATAGGGAATAGCTTGGGTTATAACCTTGAGATTATTAGTGAGTATAGTGAGATTTTGCTTGTCATTAATATAATCAATCATATGCTTTGTAGTAGTACCTGAATCTATAAAGATTATATCTCCATCCTCTACCAGTTCAGAAGCCTTAGCAGCAATTTTTTGCTTTGGAACCAAATTTTTAACATCCCGTTCATTAAAGGCAATTAATTTCCTATGCCCATTTGCGCTTACTCCACCATATACCTTTTCCACATTCCCTTTTTCTACAATTTCATCTATATCACGTCGAACAGTACTTTTCGATACATTAAACTCCTCACATAATTGATTTAATGTCACTAATTGATTTTCATAAATGTATTCTTCCATTTTCTGTACCCGCTTAGCACGCATATAAATCCTCTCCATCTTATAAATATGATTTTATTTATGTATATTATAACTAATGGTGCCAGTGAATGCAATGCAAGAAAAAATTTAGGGTCTTCCCATTTTTTAAAACTTAATTGCAAAACTAAATTAGACCCCTTTTTGCATTGCAGTCTAATTTAGTT